>SLOV01000061.1 GCA_007132345.1 Kiritimatiellia bacterium | reverse complement strand
GCCATAGCGCCAAAGGCGCGTCGGCGGCTTCCGCGTCCGGCCCCCCAATTCGGCGCACGCATGCCGGCTCGGGAAGCCGAGCCGCTCCGAGCCGGGGGCAACAACGGCTACTCGTATCGCAATGCGTCGATAGGATCGAGGCGCGAGGCGCGGACGGCGGGATAGAGGCCGGCAACAATTCCCATGCCGACGCTGAAGGTAAATCCGATAATCAGTGCGGTGACCGACAGACGGGGCACAATATTCTGGCTGGCAAAGGCCGCCACCAGCAGCCGGATCAAGCCCGCGCTGGCGAGCAGGCCAAGCAGCCCGCCGACAATACTCAACGAGGTCGCCTCTGCGACGAACTGCAAGAAAATGTCGAAGGGCCGCGCGCCGACCGCCTTGCGAATGCCGATCTCCCGGATCCGCTGACTGATCGAGGCCAGCATGACGTTGGTGATGCCGATCCCTCCAATCAGGAGCGAAATGGCCGCCACGCCACTCATGGCCACCATCACGGTGCGGCGGGATTCTTTGAATTCTTCGACCATCTCCTGCTTGGTCTCGATGCGAAAATCGCGAATGCCGCGATGCGTCTGCAACAACGTATTTTCGAGCTGCTCCACCAAATCGTCCAGGAACCGGACATCGCGCGCCTCGACATTCAGCCAGGTGAGCTGGAGGTCGCCGGTGAGCCGCTGCTGCACCGTGGTGATGGGCAGAAATGCGATGCGGTTTTTCCACTCCATCACGTTCCTGCCTCCCCACATCTTTTCGTAATGCTTGAGTATGCCGATCACTTCCACCGGTAGTCCGTTCACATTGATGGTAGCCCCGAGCGGATCTTCATGCGGGTCGAAGAGGTCCCGCACCACGGAAGTTCCGATCACGACCACGGGGGCAAACCGTTCGAGATCGACACGCCCCAGCATGCGGCCACGTTCGATCTCGTAGTTGTTAATGGCGAGAATATCCGGCTCGACCCCCTGCGCGCGCATGCGCATGACTCGGTCGCGCCGCTGCAACTGCGCGCCGCGCAGATCCACTTCGGGCGATACACTGGTGGCCAACGGAACGCCCGCCCGGATCGCCTCCGCATCGACCATGGTGCGGCCCGGCGATCGGCCGGCGATCGATTGCTGCTCCTCGGGCGGCTCTTCGGGCATTACGGCGAGTTTTTCGAGACCGCCGGTTTCAATAATCCACTGCTCGTTGCTGTCGAAGTAACCGTCGATGATGCCGATCATGCCGACGAGTGCCGCCACACCGAGAATGACGCCAATCATGGTGAGAATGGAGCGGAACTTGTTCGCCCAGATCTCTTTCAGGCCCATCCACAAGCCACGCAGGAAACTCAACATGCCTTTGCCTCCTCTACAATCCGCCCATCGAGCACCCGGATGATGCGTTGAGCATGCGTGGCCACGTTGTCGTCATGGGTCACCATCACGATGGTACGCCCCTGCCGGTGCAGGTCGAAGAGCAACTCCAGAATGGCTTGCGCCGTGTGGCTGTCGAGGTTGCCCGTAGGCTCGTCGGCCAGCAACAGCCGCGGCTCGTTGATCAGCGAGCGGGCGATCGCTACGCGCTGTTGCTGCCCGCCGGACAATTGGCTGGGTCGGTGGTGGGCGCGATCGACCATGCCCACCTGTTCGAGTGCGCGGTGCGCCCGGTCGAGGAGGTCGGCGGGCGGCTTGCGATGGTAGGACATTGGCAAAAGCACATTGTGCAGAACGTTCAGGCGGGGTAGCAGGTTGTAGGCCTGAAAGACGAAGCCGATCTTTTCGCTGCGCAGCCGGGCGCGCGCCGCTTCGCCCAGGCGCGAGACCGGACGGGCGTCGAACCAGGCGTCGCCGGACGTGGGCCGGTCAAGGAAGCCGAGAATATGCATGAGTGTCGATTTTCCCGAGCCGGACGGCCCGATAATCGCCAGCAACTCGCCTTCCCGGATTTCCAGGTCGACGCCGTCCAGGGCATGGACCGACTCGCCGCCCATCGGGTAGATCTTCCGGATGTCGCGCAAGCGGATCAGCGGCATGGCCTCCGCGGTCATCAGTGCCAGCCACCCCTTCCGCGCCTGCGCTGCGTGGTATCACGATCCTCGCGTTCCGAAACGAATTCCGGTGGACGTATCAGCGAGACTTGCGCCCCTTCAGAAACACCCTCGCGGATTTCGACGTATTGCGCGTCGTTCACCCCGATCTCGACAGGCTGCCGGCGCCAGCCCGTACCTTCCTTTAAGAAGACATAATGCTCGCCGCTGTTTCCGAAGACCGCGGAGGCGATTACGCCTACGGCGTTGGACGCGGCGCCAATGGTGAAGATTGCGTTCGCGCTCAGGCCGGGCTTGAGTCGCGGGTCGCCTGCCTGGCAACTGATTTCGAGCGGGAATACGCGGACCCGGTCGCGCATACGCGCCGAAGGCGAAATGCGCTGCAAGACCCCATCGATCCTCAGGCCCGGAATGGCATCGAAGGTGAGTTCCACGGGCATGCCACGCTCCAACTGGGTAACGTCGACTTCATTAATGTCGGTCTTCACCAGCAGGTGGTCGATATCCGCAATATGCATCAGCAGCGTGCCGGAGGCCACAGAATCAGCACCAGTGACGATCTGGCCCTCACGCAGATCGCAATCCAGCACCATCCCGTCGTGCGGAGCGCGGATGGTCGACTTGGCCAGCTTCTCGCGGAGCGTCTGCAAGCGCGCCTGATCGATTTCAAGCTGATTGGAGGCCAGGGCAAATTCGGTGCGGGCATCGTCATAGGCCTTCTCGGTGACGAACCCTTGTTCGTGCAGGCCTTGCATCCGCGCATAGTCCCGCTCTGCCTTTTCCAGGCGAAGCTGGGTCGAACGCATGCCCCGCAGCAGCTCCTCCTCCTGGCTTTCCAGTTCAGAACGGTCCAGCTCCACCAGGAGTTGACCGCGCTCGACCACGTCGCCGTCTTCGACATGCAGCACTGCAATGCGACCGGTAAATTCCGACTTGATCTCCGTGGCGGCGGCAGCAGAAACCTCGCCGACGGCCCGAACGGTCTGGCGAATCAAGTCGCGCCTCTCCACCGAAGTGGTCTCGATTGTCGGGCCTTGGTTCTGCTCACGAATGCCGCCCGCGCCGCGTGAGAAGACATAAATGCCCCCTGCCACCACCAGGATGGCGATGAGTATGTAGATGAATCTCATCGAACAGAATTCCTTCCACTAACTGTTGCCATCGGCCATCGACAACGTTTCTTCTTCAAGCACGTTCCAGCGCAGGCCGTGCCTTTCCATAATCGAACCTTCGAGGCGGGCCAGACGGATAATCGCCGCCAGCGTGTCCCTGCGCGCCTCCAATTCCCTGAGGCGCGCTTGTTCTACATCGTTCTGTACCTCCAAAACCTGTCGGACCGTAAGCAGTCCCGCCTCGAACCGGGATTGCTCCAGCTCCAGTTGTCGCTCCGCCGCTTCGCGTACCAGCCGGGTTGCCTCCTCGCGCGCCTGCCCCGCCTGCACGGCGCGGGCCGCCGAGCGGATCTGCACGGCCATCTCTTCCTCAATGCGGATGAAATCCCACTGGGCCTGATCGAGCTGCATCCGCGCCTGGGCCAGCCGGGCACCGCTGTCACGCAGGCCCCAAGGCATGGAAAATGACACATCCACCTGCCAGCCATAGCCGTCGCGCTGCCGGACACCGTCCCAGGCATCGCCGCGATTATCGTCGCGCCCGGAGTAGCTGCCCCGCGCGGAGGCATCGAGCGAAGGGCGGTGCTGGCGAGCGGCAATCTCGCCGGCAAGCTGCCGCTCGGCAAGCATCTCGCGCTGCATCAGATATTCCGGCTGACGCCGAAACGCGGTTCGCAGCGATTGGACCGGATCGGGTGGCGTGCCGTTCACCTCGGGTATCTCGTCCAATATCCAGACGGTCCCCGGCCGGGTCCGGTTACCAACAAGAAAATCGAGCTGATCGTCTGCATCCTGAATCTCCTGTCGGTCCACAATGAGCGTTTCGCGGCGTTGTGCCACCCCGACTTCCGCCTGCAAGACATCGATATCCGTCTGCAAACCCTGACGCCGAAGCTCCTGGGTTTCTTCCAACAACGCCTGCGCCGCCGCGAGGCTCGCCTCATGGATCTGGAGCCGCCAGCGGGCGATCCGGGCGCGCCAGTAGGTCCGCTCCACATCCGCAAGCAAGTCCATGGTTGCGGCCCGTAGCGTCTGTTCGGTTCTGCGGATCGCGATTTCGCCCCGCAGGATATCCGCGCGATTCACAAGGCGGCCCCCGCCGCGGAGCAACGGCTGCGTGATCGAGCCCTCGGCAGCAGCCTCGTGGGCAGGGTTCAGGGTCGCAAAGGTGGAGTCGGTGGCGCTGCGCCGCATATTGACCCCGGCCTGGAGACGTGTACCCGCCGACAGTCGTTGACGGACCTCGGCGCCGAATCGGCGCGCCTCAGAGGTCGGCTGCGCGGAGCCCTCCAGTTCACTCGCAGCGGCCGCGGAACGGCTCTCGTTGGCCGAGGCCGAAGCGGAAAACTCCGGTACGAAAGCGGCCCGTGATTCCTCCACGCCCTGCCGTGCAATGCCCATATCGTACCGACGCACACGCAGCCCGAGATTCTGGAGGAGCGCGAGGTCCAGACTCTCCGCCAAGGACATCGCTACCGCCTCTTCTCCCTGCCCGGCGCCCCGTGTGGAGGGCGGGTGGAGACCAACGGAGAGCACCAACAAGATCAAAAAGCCAGAAGTTCGCATGCCCGTCACCTTAGCATATCGCGTGGGCCTTGCAGGTCGAATTCGCGATTACTTCCGACCTATTCCCGCCCCATGCGACCCAACAATCTACCTCGACCGGAGAAATAGTCTTTGCTCCACGCCAGCGGCACTGGTATCAAGCAACCTCGCATGTGAGGCGGATATTCGGCATGACCAAACAAACACACTACGAGTACGACGACATCATCAAGTGCGGGACCGGAGAAATGTTCGGCCCCGACTGCGCCAAATTG
>SLOV01000052.1 GCA_007132345.1 Kiritimatiellia bacterium | reverse complement strand
TGGTGGCCGGCCGCGGCGAAATCTTCCTCGTCGGCGGCACGGAGAGCATGTCGCAATATCCGCTCGTCTACGAATACGCCACCGCCGTGAAATTCGGGCAGCTCGGCAAAGCCAAGAGCGTCGGCCAGAAACTCGCCGCCGCCGCCTCGTTCCGCCCCACCGACTTCAAACCCCGCATCGGACTGCTGCTCGGCCTCACCGATCCCGTCTGCGGCCTGAACATGGGCCAGACCGCGGAACTCATCGCCCGCGAGAGCGGTGTCACCCGCGAAATGCAAGACGCCTTCGCCCTCGCCTCGCACCAGAAGGCCGTCGCCGCCAAAGAACGGCTCGCGGAAGAAATCGCGCCCGCCTTCGTGCCGCCCCGCTTCAAGGCGCCGGTGGAAGCCGATGTGGGCCCGCGCGAAGAACAATCAATGGAAGCCCTGCAAAAGCTCAGGCCGGTCTTCGAACGTGACTCCGGCACGGTGACAGCGGGCAACGCCTCGCAGGTCACGGACGGCGCGGTGGCCCTCATTGTCATGAGCGAAGAGAAGGCCGAAGCACTCGGCCTCGAACCGCTCGGCGCGCTGGTCGGCTATAGCTACGCCGCCTGCGATCCGGCGCGCATGGGACTCGGCCCGCTCTACGCCATCGCCCGCGCCGAAGCGCAATACGGCCTCGGCCTCAACGACGCCGACCTCATCGAGATCAACGAAGCCTTCGCCGCGCAAGTTCTCGCCTGCGTCGAGCGCGCCACCTCGGACGACTTCGGCCGCACCGCCCTCAAACGCGACGGCGCCCTCGGCGAGATCCCGCACGACAAACTCAACGTCAACGGCGGCTCCATCGCGCTCGGCCACCCGGTCGGCGCCACCGGCGCGCGACTGGTGCTCACCACACTCAAGGAATTGAAACGAAGAAAAGCCAAACGTGGACTTGTATCACTCTGCGTCGGCGGCGGACAGGGCGCGGCCCTTTGGTTGGAGGCTTACGGATCATGAACATTCGACGCGAAACTCTCGAAGGCGACGTCCAGCACCTGATCTTCGACCGCCCCGACTCGGGCGCCAACATCTTCGATCGCGCCACGATGGAAGAGTTGGACCGCCACCTCGACGATATCGAAAAAGAGGCAAAGGTGAGCGGCCTGGTCATCAGCAGCGCCAAGAAGTCGATCTTCGTTGCAGGCGCCGACATCAAGGAACTGCTCGCGGCCGACTTGAGCGACGAAGACCTGCGCGCCGTTGGCGAGAAGGGCCAGCAAGTTTTCAACCGTATCGAAGCGTTGCCGTTCCCCACCGTCGCGGCCATTCACGGTGCTGCCATGGGCGGCGGCTGCGAAGTCGCGCTGGCGTGCAGCTACCGCATTGCCAGCGACGACCGCTCCACCCGCATCGGCCTGCCGGAAACCCAACTCGGCATCCTGCCCGCATGGGGCGGCTCCGCACGGCTCCCGCGTCTCATCGGCCTGCGCAACGCGCTCGATATCATTCTCGCCGGCAAACGGCTCGCCCCGCAGAAGGCGCGCAAAGTCGGCATGGTCGACATGGTAGTACCCCACGAGCACCTCCTGCGCATGGCCCTGGTCTGCATCGGGCGCGGCAAACCCACCCGCAAATCGCACAAAATCGAAAACCACCCCGCTTCCGCGAAACTCATCGCGAAGATAGCCGCCAAGGATGTCGCGGCCAAAACGCGCGGCCTCTATCCGGCCGTCCCCAAAGCGCTGGAAGTGGTCAGCACAGGCGTCACCATGTCGCCCGAAGCGGCGATGCGCCTAGAGATCGATGCGCTCCTCACGCTGGCCCGCACGGATGTCTGCCGCAACCTCGTGCGCGTCTTCTTCCTGCAGGACCGCGCCAAGCGCTATGCCATCGGGCTGCCCGAAGGTGTCGAGGCGGACCGCCGCCCTATCGAAAGCGTCGTGGTCGTTGGTGCGGGCACCATGGGCGCGGGCATCGCCCAGTGGGCCAGCGCGCGCGGCCAGCAGGTGATTCTGCGCGACATCGACAACAAGGCCCTGAACCGCGGCATGGCGGCGATTGGCAAAGAATACGCAGGCGCTGTGAAGCGACGCATCTTCAAGAAGAGCGAAGCGCAGCGCGGTTTGGACCGCATCTTCCCCTCCGCCACCCCGATTCCGATGCAGCGCGTCGACCTGGCCATCGAAGCGGCGACGGAGAACATGGACCTGAAGAAGAAGATCTTCACCGATCTCGCGGAACGTTTGCCCGAGGATGCCCTCCTTGCCACCAATACGTCCGGCCTCTCCATCACCGAACTCTCCGAAGTCGTGTCGAACCCCGAGCGCGTCGTGGGCATTCACTACTTCAATCCCGTCAGCCGCATGCAACTGGTCGAAGTGGTGGCCGGCCAGAACACCAGTCCCGTCGCGCTCGATCGCGCCGTCCGTTACGTGCAGTCGATCGCCAAGCTCCCGGTCGTCGTGAAGGACAGCCCCGGCTTCGTCGTGAACCGCATTCTGCTGCCTTATCTCGTCGAAGCGGGCCAGCTCTTCGCGGGCGGCGCCAGCATGCTCGACCTCGATAACGCCATGCTCGATTTCGGTATGCCCATGGGGCCGCTGCGCCTCATCGACGAAGTCGGCATGGACGTCAGCGACCACGTGGCGCGCCACCTCTCCGCCTCGTTCGGCGACCGGATGCCCGTGCCCGAAACCCTGGCCAAAGCCGTCGAAAAAGGCTGGCTCGGCCGCAAGTCCGGCAAGGGCTTCTATCTCTATTCAAAGAAGAAAAAGAAAGGCGACCCACCCCAGCACGAGGCCATTAAGTCGCTCGTCCAAAGCCAAGCCTATGCCAACACCCCGCGCGAAACGCTGCGCGAACGGATGGTGCTGCTCATGCTCAACGAAGCCGCCCGCTGCCTGGAGGAGAATCTGGTCGAGGCGCCCGAAGACGTCGATTTCGCCATGATCTTCGGCACCGGCTTCGCCCCCTTCCGTGGCGGCCCGCTCCGCTATGCCGACACCCTCGGTGTTTCCAACGTGGTAGACCGCATGAAGGCACTGGCCGAAAAGGAACCCCGCTTCACACCCTGCAACCTGCTCGTGGAAATGGCGGCGAAAAACCGCAGCTTCTATTCCGAGCCAACCGAGAAGACATCATGAACAACGACCCCAGCCTCACCGACAAGGAAGAACTCGAAAACGCGCCCACTCCCGACGCCGTCGAACCGCAGCCACCGGCACCGGCCCCGACCGAAGCGGTCGAAAAGGTACCCGAGCCTGAGCCGGAACCCGAATCACCCGCCGCAGTGGAACCGGAACCCGCACCGGAACCACAGGCCGAACCGGAAGCCAGCCAACCGGTTCAGGAATCTGAACCCGAACCTGAGCCTACGCCCGCCGAAGAGCCGACGGCCGAAGCGCCTGCCGAGGAGGCCCCACCCGCCGAAGGCGAGCCGGAACCGGACCTCATCATCGACACCTCCAAGATGTCCGACGGAAAACGCGCTGCGCTCGAACTCGCCGAATCCTCCCGCGACACTGTCTGGCGCTATCCCACTTTCGCCGGCCGCCTCTTTATGGGTAAGCTACCCTGGGACCTGATTCATCCCTATCCGCAGCCATCCGAGGAAGACACGAAGAAGGGCGAGGCCTTCCTCAAGGAGCTTGAAACCTTCCTCCACGAAAAAACCGACCCCGACACCATCGACCGCGAAGGCGAAATTTCCGACGAAGTGATCGATGGCCTCGCCAAAATGGGCGCTTTCGGCATCAAGATTCCCGAAAGCTATGGCGGCTTGGGCCATTCACAAGTCACCTATTGCCGCGCCGCCACGCTGCTCGGCAGTCACTGCGCCAATCTCACCGCGCTGCTCTCCGCGCACCAATCCATCGGCATTCCCCAGCCGCTCCTCCTCTTCGGCACGGAGGAACAGAAACAGAAGTATCTGCCCAAAATCGCCAAAGGCATGATCTCCGCCTTTGCGCTCACGGAAGAGAGCGTGGGGTCCGATCCCGCCAAAATGGAAACCATTGCCACCCCGACCGACGACGGCGAATACTTTATCATCAACGGCCGCAAACTCTGGTGTACGAACGGGATCAAGGCCGGGGCCATCATCGTCATGGCGCAGACGCCTCCTGTGACGGTGAAGGGCAAACAGAAGAACCAGATCACCGCCTTCATTGTCGACATGGACATGCCCGGCGTGCAGATCAGGCATCGCTGCCGCTTCATGGGCTTAAAGGCGCTCTACAACGCTGTTGTGGAATTCAAAGAAGTGCGTGTGCCCCGCGCCAACATCGTGCTCGGCGAAGGCAAAGGGCTTCGCGTCGCGCTCACCACGCTGAACACTGGCCGGCTCACGCTGCCCGCGGGTTGCCTGGGCGGCGCCAAGCGCTGCCTCCAGATTCTGCGCGAGTGGTCGAATGAGCGCGTGCAGTGGGGCAACAAGATCGGGCGGCACGCCGCCATTGCCGACAAGATCGCGCGCGCTGCCTCGGACGTTTTCGCCATGGAGGCCATGACGCTGCTCACTGCCGGGCTCGTGGACCGGAAAGAGACCGATATCCGCATCGAAGCGGCCATGTGCAAGATGTGGGTTTCCGAAGCGGCCTGGCACCTGGTCGACGAGACCATGCAGGTCCGCGGCGGGCGCGGCTACGAAACAGCCGACTCGCTCCGGGCCCGTGGCGAGAAGGGCATCGCGGTCGAGCGCATGATGCGCGACAGCAAGATCAACATGATCTTCGAGGGTTCGAGCGAGATCATGCGCCTGTTCATTGCGCGCGAAGCGCTCGATCCGCACCTGCAGATCGGCGCCGCTGTCATGAACTCCCGCCTGCCGAAGCAGGAGCGTCGCGCCGCGGCCATCAAGGCCTTTAAGTTCTATGCGAAGTGGTACCCGCTCTTATGGCTCCCGATCGGAGACACGCCTCCGAGCGGCATGGATGGCGGCTTGCGGAAGCACGCCCGTTATGCGGCGCGCACGAGCCGTCGTCTGGCCCGCGCCATGTTCCATGCCATGGTGCGTTATGGTCCGAAG
>SLOV01000244.1 GCA_007132345.1 Kiritimatiellia bacterium | reverse complement strand
TCGGTGATGATGCACTCCGTCGTGAGCAGCAACGAGGCAATGCTCGCGGCGTTCTGCAGGGCAGAGCGGGTCACCTTGGTCGGATCGATGATGCCGGCCTTGACCAGGTCACAATGCTGCCCGCTGGCGACATCGTAGCCAAAGCTCTGCTTGGCCTTGCGGACTTCCTGCACCACGATCGAGCCTTCGCCGCCGGCATTGGAAACCAACTGACGCAGCGGCGCCTCGCAAGCCTTGCGGACGATTTCGACGCCAATGGCCTCGTCGCCTTCCGCCTTGAGGTCGGCCAAGGCCGCCTGTACGCGGATCAGCGCCACGCCACCGCCAGGCACAATGCCCTCTTCCACCGCCGCACGGGTTGCGTGCAGGGCGTCCTCGACGCGTGCCTTCTTCTCCTTCATCTCCGTCTCGGTCGCCGCACCGACGTTGATGACGGCCACGCCACCAGCCAGCTTGGCCAGACGCTCCTGGAGCTTCTCGCGGTCATAGTCGGAGGTCGACTCGTCAATCTGGCGCTTGATCAACTCAATGCGCCCCTTGATGTCGGCGTTCTTTCCATGGCCTTCCACAATCGTCGTGTCTTCCTTGGACACCACGATGCGCTTCGCACGGCCGAGGTCGTCCATGCCGATATTCTCGAGCTTGATGCCGAGGTCCTCGGTGATGAAGCGGCCGCCGGTGAGAATCGCGATGTCTTCGCACATGGCCTTACGGCGGTCGCCAAAGCCCGGCGCCTTCACAGCGGCCACCTGCAGCGTTCCGCGCAGACGGTTCACCACCAACGTCGCCAGGGCCTCGCCCTCGACGTCTTCGGCAATCACCAGCAGCGGGCGACCCGACTTGGCCACGTTCTGGAGCAGAGGCAACAGGTCCTGAAGGTTCGAGATCTTCTTCTCGTAGATCAGGATGTAGGCATCTTCCAGCACCGTTTCCATGGTCTCGGCATTGGTCACGAAGTAGGGGGAGAGATAGCCCTTGTCGAACTGCATGCCTTCCACGACATCCAGCGTGGTCTCGATGCCCTTCGCCTCTTCGACGGTGATAGTGCCGTCTTTGCCGACTTTCTCCATCGCATCGGCGATGATCTCGCCAATCTCCTCGTCGCCATTGGCGGAGATGGAGGCCACCTGGCTGATCTCTTCACGACCACGGATGTTCTTGCTGAGCTTCTGCAAGTTGGAGACACCGTGTGCCACCGCCTTGTCGATGCCGCGCTTCAGGTCCATCGGGTTGGCGCCGGCCGTGACATTCTTCAGCCCAAGGCGGAAGATCGATTCGGCCAGGACGGTTGCGGTCGTGGTCCCGTCGCCAGCCACATCGCTGGTCTTGCTCGCCACTTCGCGCACCATCTGAGCGCCCATGTTCTCGAACGGATCTTCCAACTCGATCTCCTTGGCGACGGTCACGCCGTCCTTGGTCACGGTCGGAGAGCCGAACTTCTTGTCGAGAGCGACGTTGCGCCCGCGCGGGCCGAGGGTCACTTTCACCGCCCGGCTGAGTTTCTCGACGCCGGCCAGGATCGCCTGACGGGCCTCGGAGTCGAACTTTAGTTGTTTTGATGCCATATTGATTGTCTCCTCTATATTGAATCTTTGGGTTGCGAGAAATCAGTCGATGACGGCGAGAATGTCTTCCTCGCGCATGATCTGGTATTCCTTGCCCTCGATCTTGATTTCCGTTCCGCCGTATTTCGGCATGAGAACCACGTCGTTCTTCTTGACGTTGAACGGCACCTTTTTGCCATCATCGTCGATGCGACCGGTCCCGAGCGCAATCACTTTTCCCTTCTGCGGCTTTTCTTTCGCCGTGTCAGGGATAATGATCCCGCCCTTCTTCTGCTCATCGTCTTTCATCGGTTCAACCAGAACCCGATCGCCCAGTGGCTGTATCTTCATGCACTATCCTCCTGTTTAGTTATCTGACCTGGGTTGAATATTGGCCCCCATATCGGACCGCCCGATACAGGGGCCGCAAACTCACTTTGCTTACTTCTTGTCGTCGTCGACCATTTCGAAATCGGCGTCGATGACTTCCTCATCCTTGCCGCCGCCCGCCTGCCCAGATGGCTCTCCGCCAGGGGCGCCCGCGCCTGCGTCTGCACCGGCACTTTGCGCGTTGGCATAGAGGTCTTGCGACACGGACTGCATGACACCATTCAGCGATTCCATGGCCGAACGCATCCGGTCCGTATCGTCCGCTTTGATGGCCTCTTTGACCTTTTCAATCTCCGCTTCCACCGCGGCCTTCTTGTCGGCGGGCACCTTGCCTTCGTTCTCTTTGAGAAACTTCTCGGTGCCATACACCACCTGATCCGCCTGGTTCCGCGTTTCGACCTCGGCCTTCCGCTTTTCGTCCTCCGATGCGTGCGCCTCGGCATCTTTCACCATCTGCTTGATCTCCTCGTCGGAGAGCCCGCTCGATGCGGTAATGGTGATCTTCTGCTCCTTGCCGGTTCCCAAATCCTTGGCGCTCACGTGCAGGATACCGTTAGCATCGAGGTCGAAGGTGACCTCGATCTGCGGGACACCGCGCGGGGCGGGGGGAATCCCGTCAAGATGGAATCGTCCGATGGTCTTATTGTCCTTCGCCATCTTGCGCTCACCCTGCAACACATGGATCTCCACGGTGGGCTGGCTGTCGGAGGCCGTGCTGAAAATTTCGCTCTTCCGCGTCGGGATCGTCGTATTGCGCTCGATGAGCGGGGTGAAGACCGAACCGAGCGTCTCGATGCCGAGCGTCAGCGGCGTAACGTCGAGCAGCAGAACATCCTTCACATCGCCCTTGAGGACGCCGCCCTGCACGGCCGCGCCGATCGCCACCACTTCGTCAGGGTTGACACCTTTGTGAGCCTCTTTGCCGAAGCGCCCCTTGACCCGCTCCTGCACCAGCGGCATACGCGTCGATCCGCCGACCAGCACGACTTCATCAATGGCATTTCCGACGCCGGAATCCTTCAGGCAGGCGTCCACAGGCCCCAGCGAGCGCTCGACCAGATCATCGACAAGCTGCTCCAACTTGGCGCGTGTCAGGGTGACATTCAGGTGCTTCGGCCCCGAGGCGTCCGCTGTAATGAAGGGCAGGTTGATATCGGTCTGCTGCGAACTGCTGAGTTCGCACTTGGCTTTTTCCGCCGCCTCTTTGAGGCGCTGCAGGGCCATGGCATCCTTGGACAAGTCGATGCCCTGATCCTTCTTGAACTCGCTCACCAGCCAGTCGATGACGCGCTGGTCGAAGTCGTCGCCGCCGAGGTGCGTGTCGCCGTTGGTGGCTTTCACTTCGAAGACGCCATCCCCGATTTCCAGTACGGAGATATCGAAGGTCCCGCCGCCGAGATCGTAAACCGCGATCTTTTCGTCCTTCTTCTTGTCGAGCCCGTAGGCCAGCGAGGCCGCTGTAGGCTCATTCACGATGCGAAGCACTTCCAGGCCGGCAATGCGCCCTGCGTCTTTCGTGGCCTGCCGCTGGCTGTCATTGAAGTAGGCCGGCACGGTGATGACCGCCTGTGTGATCTTCGTGCCGAGGAAGGCCTCCGCATCCGCACGCATCTTCTGCAGGATCATCGCGGAAATTTCGGGGGGCGAGTAGGTTTTGTCGTCGATCTTCACATGGGCATCGCCGTTCGAGGCGCGGACGACCTCGTAGGGCACAAGCCCAATCTCGTGCTGCACCTCATCAAACTTGCGGCCCATGAACCGCTTGATGGAAAAGATCGTATGCTTGGGGTTCGTGACCGCCTGGCGTTTCGCCGCCTGGCCCACCAAGCGCTCGCCGCTCTTGGTGAAAGCGACGACCGACGGTGTCGTGCGCCCGCCTTCCGCGTTAGGTATGACGACGGGCTCGCCGCCTTCCATCACCGCCATACATGAATTTGTCGTTCCTAAATCAATACCTAATACTTTGGACATAAGACCACCCTCCGCTCCTGCGCGAGACACATGGAGCTGTTGCAGTTTCAATTGCTTCTGGAGCAAATGTTAGCAGTGGCTGTGCCAAGTCGTCTCTTTCCGCCATACGCAAAAAGGTGTAAGTCGCTTGACATCAGTAAGCTGAGAGATATTCTGAAAACTTTCGAAGGTCACCGACCAGGGTCCATATGCGCCATTATGGCGCACTCTGCGCGGGGCGAGTGTGACATGGCGCGCCTTTGGCGCACACGGAATCAGAGAAGGCTCGGCTGGCTGCCGGGCGGTTGTAGCCCGAACTTACGATAGCAGAGATCCGTTACCACGCGGCCTTGGGGGGTCCGCTTTAGGAAGCCTTCCTGTATCAGGAACGGCTCATAAACCTCTTCGATCGTGCCGGCCTCCTCGCCAACCGATACGGCCAGCGATCCGATACCAACGGGCCCCCCGGAGAACTTCTGCAGGAGCGTCTCCAGGATTTTTTTGTCCATTTCGTCGAGGCCGTGTTCGTCGATGTCGACCATCGTCAGGGCCTGGATCGCCACGTCGCGGACGATTCGGTTGTCGGCCCGGACCTGCGCATAATCGCGCACCCACCGCAGGAGATTGTTGGCGATTCGCGGCGTGCCCCGGGCGCGCCGCGCGATTTCGGCGGAGCCTTCGTCATCGATATCGACGTTCAAGATGCGCGCCGAGCGCTCCACAATTTTCTGAAGTTCCGGGGGCTTGTAATAATCGAGTCGGGCCACCGTGCCGAACCGCGACCGGAAGGGCGAGGAGAGCAACCCGCTTCGGGTGGTGGCCCCAACTAGCGTGAAGCGGGGCAGGTCAAGCCGAATGGACCTTGCGTTCGCCCCCTGGTCGATCACGATATCGATCACAAAATCTTCCATCGCCGAGTAGAGGTACTCTTCAACCGCGCGCTGCATGCGGTGGATTTCGTCGATGAACAGAATATCGCCCTTCTCCATGTTGGTGAGCAGCCCGGCGAGATCGCCAGGCTTGTCGATGACCGGCCCGGAGGTGGACTTGATATTCACCTTCATGCCGTCGGCGAGGATGTAGGCCAGCGTCGTCTTTCCCAGCCCGGGCGGACCGGAGAGAAGCACGTGGTCGAGCACATCACCGCGCCCCTGGGCGGCGGCGACCGATAACTCCAGCCGCTCACGGATCTTTGCCTGCCCCACAAAGTCGTGGAAGCGCGACGGTCGAAGACCGATATCGAAATCGGTGTCGTCGCGGTTCAGGGTATCGGTGACGAATCGTTCGCTCATGACAGGTGACGGGAGAGAGGGGATCAGCCGGTGAGGGCCTTCTTGAGGAGCGTTTCCACATCCTCTTCGGGATTCGCATTTTCAGAGACGCGCTGCGCCATTTTCTGGGCGTCGACTTGCTTGTAGCCGAGCGAGACGAGGGCGAGAATCACGTCGCGCAGGCGGGTGTCTTCCATCTTGCCCGGTGAGCTGCCGGCCATTGCTTCGAGTACGTCACCTTCGCCCAGTTTGTGGCGCAATTCGACCACCATGCGCTCGGCCATCTTCTTGCCGATCCCGGAGATCGAGCTGATCCGCTTCACATCTCCCTCCACGACGGCTGTAACCAGTTCCCGTGTCGAGAGACCGCTCAGTGCGCTGAGCGCAATTTTTGGGCCGATGCCCGTGATGCCTAGCAGCAGCAGGAACATGCGCCGTTCCTCTTCCGTCATGAATCCGTAGAGGATATGGGCGTCTTCCCGAACGCAGTCGTGGGTGAGGATTCGGCAAGGTTGGCCGGTGGCGGGGAGCCGGTCGTAGCTGCTGAGCGGGATAAAGACCTCGTGGCCCACCCCCGCGATATTCAGGACAACGCGGGTTGGCTGCTTTTCCTCCAGCACTCCTTCCAGAAACACAATCATGGCCGCTGACGGTATCAATCCCCGCACCCCCACGCAAGCGCCCGCAAAATTAGGGACACACCATTTATCTTGCCCGGCCCCGCAGCAACGCCCCTCTTTTGCCCTGCCGGATATGCTTGACTGATAACACAAGAATTTTCTGGCTGCGGGCCTACACGTTGCTCCTGGGGCTTTCAAAACGATGTGTGATAGATGGTGTGTCCCTAATTTAGGCGCGGGAATGGCCAGCGGACGGCCACGGGCCGGGCGCGCTCGGCCAGTTGCGGGAGGAGCGGAGGCGCGATCGCCCTCAGCGGCCGACGGGATCGCTATGCCCAGGAAATGCACGCCCTCCGATTCATGGTCTTGGTGTTGCCGCCATCGCCTCAAACCGTAAAGGCGCCCGGCGGCGGAAATCGTCGTGCAAGGGGGTTGACACGGGCGGGGGCGCTCTCTATTGTCCGCGCCTGCTTGAATTTTCAGACGAGACCGCTATGACAACAACGTTTCCTAAACCCCTCGAAGTCGAACGCAAGTGGCATATCGTGGATGCCACCAATCAGCCCCTTGGCCGCCTTGCCGTGCGCGTGGCGAATGTGATTCGGGGCAAAACGAAGGCCGAGTACACCCCGCACGTCGATACAGGCGACTTCGTCATCGTCGTCAACGCGGAAAAGGTGAAGCTGACCGGCTCGAAGGAAGACCAGAAGATTTACAAGAAGTATACAGGTTACACCGGCGGCCTGAAAGAAGTGCCCGCCCGGAAGATCCGCGCCACCCGGCCGACCATGATGGTCGAACAGGCGGTGCGAGGCATGTTGCCCAAGACCCGCCTTGGCCGCCAATTGGGCGGCAAACTCCACGTCTATGCCGGCCCGGACCATCCGCATGCCGCGCAGAAACCTGAGCCCCTTTCCCTTTGATTCCATCCCAGCCAGCCGGAGAAACTAACGTGCCCAAGAAAGCCAACGAACTACAGGCCACCGGACGTCGTAAAACCGCCGTGGCGCGCGTACGCGTCGCCCCGGGTGTCGGCAAGCGCACGGTGAACGGAATGCCGATCGAGAACTACTTCAAGACTCTGCCACTGCGTTCCATGGTGGAACAGCCCCTCCATGCCACCGAGAGTGCGAATCGTTTCGACGTCATCGTTTCGGTGACCGGCGGCGGCCTTGCCGGCCAGGCCGGCGCGGTTCGTCATGGCATCGCGCGGGCCCTGGTCCAGGCCGACGAGACTCTGAAGCCCGCCCTCAAGAGCGGTGGCTTCCTGACGCGCGACGCCAGAATGAAAGAGCGCAAGAAACCGGGCCAGCCCGGGGCGCGCAAACGCTTCCAGTTCTCCAAGCGGTAACCCGCCGGACAGAACGAATTGCAAACCCCGAACGCTGGTCGTTCGGGGTTTTGTTTATTCTGCCCTTTGCCTACACTCCCTGCTCGATTCACCCGTGAAAAAGTCGACTCCACCCGCTGAACGCCCGCCCTTCGCCTGGCCGTCCGGATTCCAGGCGGCCGGGATCCATGCCGGCATCAAGCCGGACAAGAAGGACCTGGCCCTGCTGACTTCGCAGACCACGGCTACAGTCGCCGGTACGTTTACGACGAACCAGGTCCAGGCCGCGCCGGTGAAACTGTGCCGCGAACGCCTGGCTGGTGAGAAGATGCGCGCCCTGATCGTGAACAGCGGCAATGCCAATGCCTGCACCGGCCCGAAAGGGCGCCGCGACGCGGAGGCCACCGGACAGCAGGTCGCTGAAGCCCTGGGGCTCGATCCGGGCGAAGTCTTCGTCTGCTCCACCGGCCCGATCGGTGTTCCCCTCCCCATGTCCACTCTTTCGCGCGGCATCCCGCTTTGTGTTGACGCTTTGCGCGACGACGGCGCTGCCGACTTTGCGAGTGCGATCATGACCACCGACACATTCCCGAAGATCGCCTCGGAACAGTTCCCGATCGGCGACCAGACCGTCACCATCTCCGGCATTGCAAAGGGTGCGGGGATGATCGAACCGAAGATGGCCACCATGCTGGCCTTCCTCGTCACGGACGCCGCAGTCGATCCCGCGGCCCTGCAAACCGCGCTCTCACAGGCGGTGGCGCTGAGCTTTAATCGCATTACCGTCGATGGCGACCGGAGCACGAACGACACCGTATTGCTCTTCGCCAACGGGACCGCCGGCCATGAACCCCTTGATGCAAGCCATCCTGACTGGCCCGCCTTCAACGATGCGCTGCGCCGGGTCACCTTGTCGTTGGCGCTCGATATCGTCCGCGACGGAGAAGGCGCGACCAAAGTGGTGACGGTTCATGTGCGGGGCGCCCGCAATGACGAGGAAGCCGAAGCGGCCGCGCGGGCCGTGGCGAACTCTTCGCTGATCAAGACATCATGGGCCGGCGGCCAAGCCAACTGGGGTCGGGTCATGGATGCCCTCGGCTATTCGCGCGCCGTCGTGGAAGAAGAATGCGTGGAGATCGACTATGACACGCTTCCCGCCGTGCGCCACGGCATCGCCGCCGATACAGCCCAGGTGGATCTCGACCGCGTTGTGGCGCAAGACCGATTCACGCTCGGAATTCGTCTGAACCTTGGCGAGGGCGAGGCCATCATGTATTCCTGCGATACGACAGAGGAGTATGTGAGGATCAATGTAGAGGAGTAACGCGCCTCGGGGCGCCTGGCACGGGAACGAAGCATCATGCAACATGTGATCGAGAAAGCCGCCGGCATGATCGAAGCGCTACCCTTCATTCAGCGCTTCCGCGGAGAAACCGTCGTGGTCAAGTTCGGCGGCAGCATGATGGACGATCCCGAACTCTGCCGGGGCATCCTGCAGGACATCGCTTTTATGGAGGTGATCGGTATGCGCCCGGTCGTGGTGCATGGCGGTGGCAAGGCCATCTCCCGCGCGCTCCAGGCCGAGGGCGTGGAGAGCCGCTTCTTGCAGGGCTTGCGTGTGACCGACGGGGCTTCCATCCGCGTCGTCGAAAGGGTGCTCAACCAGGAGATCAACCCCGAGATGGTCCGGACCCTCGCGGAGTTCCAGTGCAAGGCACATGGCATTCATGGCGAGGATATCCTGTGTGTGCAAAAGCACGCCGAAATCGATCCGGCAACCGGCGAAGCCCTCGACTGGGGCTTTGTGGGCGAAGTGACGGAGGTGAATGTGGCGCCGATCCGGGCGTTTCTTCAGGCCGAGATGGTGCCGGTGGTGACTCCCCTCGGCCGCGGCGCCGACGGCAACCTTTACAATATCAACGCAGACGAAGCCGCCGCCGCGATCGCCTGCGCCTTGCAGGCACGTAAGCTGGTCTTTCTTTCCGATGTCCCGGGACTGCTCCGCACGCCCGGCGATGTCGCCTCCATGATTTCCAGTGTGACGGTCGGCGAGGTGCACCAACTGATTCGCGACGGCATCATTGCCGGCGGTATGCTGCCCAAAATCCGCGGCGCCTTGAAGGCTCTGGAGACGGGTGTTCGCAAGACGCACATCATCGACTCTTCCCTCTCGCACTCGCTACTGCTGGAACTGTTCACCAACGAAGGCGTAGGCACGGAGATTGTCCCATGAATGAGCGGGAGCAGATCCTTTACAAACACTCGACCTACGTCATGCCGACGTATGCCCCGACGTTGGCGCTCGTCAAAGGCAAGGGCGCCTGGGTCTGGGACGTCGAAGACAATCGTTATCTCGACTTCCTCTCCGGCATTGCCGTGACGAATGTCGGGCACTGTCATCCGCGGCATGTGAAGGCCATTCGAAAGCAGGCCGGCACGTTAATGCATGTGTCGAACCTCTTCTACAACCGCGAGCAACCGGAACTTGCGCATCGTCTTTCCGATATTTCGCTACGCGGCAAATGCTTCTTCTGCAATTCCGGCGCGGAGGCGAACGAGGCGCTGATCAAGCTGGCGCGGCTCTGGGGCAAACCGCGCGGGCGCCACGAGATCGTCACCATGGCCAACTCGTTTCACGGCCGCACCATGGCCACGATTTCGGCAACGGGCCAGAGCAAGGTCCAGGATGGGTTCGCGCCGCTGCTGGAGGGCTTTGTGCAGGCCACCTTCAACGATCTCGATTCGGTGCGCGCGGCGCTCTCGCCTCGCACGGCCGCGGTACTGGTCGAGGCCATCCAGGGCGAGGGCGGCGTACGCCCCGCCACGCGCGCCTTCATGGAAGGCCTGCGCCGTCTCTGCGACGAGCAAGGTATTCTGATGCTGTGCGACGAAGTACAGTGTGGCATGGGCCGAACAGGGCGCTGGTTCGGCTATGAACATTTCGGCATTCAGCCCGATGCCATCTCCCTGGCGAAAGGCCTGGGGGGCGGCTTCCCGATCGGCGCGATCGTGGTTCGACCCTCGCTGTCCGACGTCTTCCAGCCCGGCCGCCACGCAACGACCTTCGGCGGCACGCCGCTCGCCTGTGCCGCGGCGCGCGCCGTCATCGACATCATCGAGGACGAAGGTCTGCGTGCCAACGCGCAGTTGCGCGGCCAGCAATTTATGGACCGCCTCAAGCAACTCGCCACCCGCTATGCCTGGATTCGGGAAGTGCGCGGCATGGGCCTGATGATCGGCATGGAACTCGACCGACCGGCGGCCGGTTTGCAGGAGCTGCTGCTCGAAAAAGGATTGCTCGCGCTGGCCACGGCCCATACCGTCATCCGCTTTCTGCCGCCGCTTAACCTGCGGAGAAGTCAGGTGACCAAAGCGGTGCGCATGGTGGACAAGGCCTGCGCCGCATTTAACGCAACCTCGCAAGGAGAGAAGACAGCATGAAGATCGTACTTGCCTACTCAGGCGGTTTGGACACCTCCATCATCATTCGGTGGCTGATCGAAACGTATGGGGCCGAGGTCATCGCCTTTGCCGCCGATGTGGGGCAGCAGGAGGAACTCGATGGGCTCGACGAAAAGGCGCGCAACACCGGCGCCTCGAAGGTGTATATCGACGACCTGCGTCTCGAGTTCGCTCGCGATTTCGTTTTCCCCATGCTGCGCGCCGGGGCGGTCTACGAATCCGGCTATCTGCTCGGCACTTCCATCGCCCGGCCGCTCATCGCGAAGCGGATGGTGGAGATCGCACGAGAGAACGGCGCGGAAGCCATCAGCCATGGCGCCACCGGCAAAGGCAACGACCAGGTGCGCTTCGAACTCACCGCCTACGCACTCCAGCCCGACATCCGCATCGTGGCGCCATGGCGCGAGTGGGACCTCCAGTCGCGCACGGACCTCATGGCCTATGCCGAGAAGCACGGCATTCCCGTTCCCGTCACGGCCGCCAAGCCCTACAGCATGGATCGCAACCTGCTGCATATCAGTTACGAAGGCGGTGTTCTTGAAGATCCCTGGGCCGAGCCGCCCGCCGATATGTTCAAGCTCACCACGGACCCGCGCGAAGCACCCGATACGCCGGAAGACGTCGAGATCGAATTCGAGCGAGGCGACGCCGTGGCCGTCAACGGCACGCGCATGGACCCGCTCCAGGTCATGCTCGACCTCAACCTCCGCGCCGGCCGCCACGGGGTGGGGCGCATCGATCTGGTCGAGAACCGCTATGTCGGCATGAAGAGTCGCGGCGTGTACGAAACCCCCGCCGGCACCGTGTTGCACCGCGCCCGCGAGGCGGTGGAGCAGATCACTATGGACCGCGAAGTCCTCATGCAACGGAATGCCCTCATTCCGCAATATGCCCGCCACGTCTACAATGGCTTCTGGTTTGCGCCGGAGCGGGAAATGCTCCAGACCGCTATGGACGAGGCCGCACGCTGCGTCACCGGCACGGCCCGTGTTCGGCTCTACAAAGGTTCCTGCACCGTAACCGGTCGCAAGGCCCCGCAATCGCTCTACGATCCCGAACTCGCCACCTTCGAGGCCGAGACCGTTTACGATCAGAAGGATGCCACCGGTTTCATCAAGCTCAACGCGCTGCGCCTTCGCATGCGCGCGCGCCTGGCGAAATAACAAGGCCATGGAAGGCTTCACCTATCGCGGCGGCACTCTGCACGCCGAAGAGGTCTCCGCGGTCGAACTGGCGGAACGCTATGGTACGCCACTCTATGTCTATAGCCGCGGCTACCTGCGCCATCAATTCCGCCGCATCCGCGAGGCCTTTGCCGAGATCGATCCGCTGATCTGCTTCGCGGTCAAGGCCAACACCTCTGCCGCCGTCATTCACACCTTTGCGGCCGAAGGGGCCGGTGCGGACGTGGTGTCGGGCGGTGAACTCTACCGGGCCCGCCGCGCGGGCATTCCCGCCAACCGCATTGTCTTCGCGGGCGTGGGCAAAACGGCTGAGGAGATCGAGTACGCGATCCAGGAAGAGATTCTGGGCTTCACGGTCGAGTCCGAGGCGGAACTGCACCGCATCTCCGAGTGCGCCACTCGCATCGGCGGCACGGCCCGCGTCGATATTCGTGTGAATCCCGACGTTGATCCAAAGACGCACAAGTACACCAGTACCGGCAAGAAGGAGAATAAGTTCGGCGTCGACCTCGAACGAGCGGTCAAGGCCTACGAACTCGCCGCCCGCCTGCCCGGCGTGGAGATCGTCGGGCTCCACATGCATATCGGCTCGCCCGTCATGAGCATCGATCCTTATGTCGAGGCGCTCGAACGCGTGGCCCCGGTGGTGCGCGAATTGAAGGCGGCCTATCCCACCTTGCGCCACCTCGATATCGGCGGCGGGCTCGGCATCCGCTACCGTGACGAACAGGAAGACCTCGACCCGGCGCGGTTGGCGGAGGCGTTGTTGCCGACCCTCCGCGACCTCGGCCTTAAGGTGCTGCTCGAGCCCGGCCGCTTCCTGACCGGTAATGCCGGCATCCTCCTCACGCGCGTCCAATACCTTAAAGAGGGTCCGGAGAAGACGTTCGTCATTATGGATGCTGCCATGAACGACCTGATCCGCCCGGCGCTCTACGAGGCCTATCACAAGATTCTGCCGGTACGCGAAACCAGCGACACGTTGACCGGCGATCTTGTGGGGCCGGTCTGCGAGTCCGGCGATTTCTTTGCCCAGAACCGCGAACTGCCCGCCGTGCAGGCGGGCGAATTGCTTGCCGTGATGAGCGCCGGGGCTTATGGCTATGTCATGGCCTCGAATTACAACAGCCGCGGACGCCCCGCCGAGGTCATGGTGTCGGGTGGAACGGCAAAGCTCGTGCAGCGACGCGAAACGTGGGACAATCTGGTTGCCGGAGAAACCATTCCGGCCTGGGAATGAGGAGACCGCCATGTTCGAAGGAGTCTACACCGCCATTGTCACCCCGTTCCGGAAGGATGGGAGCGTGGACGAAAAGGCCCTCGCCGACCTGATCGAGTTCCAGATCGAAAACGGCGTCGACGGGATCGTCCCGGTTGGCACCACTGGCGAATCGCCGACGCTGAGCTACGAGGAACATCAGCGGGTCATCGAAACGGCCGTTGCTTCCTGCCGCGGGCGTGCCAAGGTCATCGCCGGCACCGGGGGCAACTCGACGGACGAAGCTCTCTTTCTCACGCGCCATGCGAAGGAGGCCGGGGCCGACGCTACGTTGCAAGTGACCCCATATTACAACAAGCCCACCCAGCGCGGCCTGATCGAGCACTTCAGCGCGATTGCCGATGTCGGGTTGCCGGTCGTGCTGTACAACATTCCTGGGCGCACCGGCCTGGCCATCGAACTGCCGACCGTGTGCGAACTGGCGAAGCATCCCCAAATTGTCGCCATCAAAGAAGCGGCGGGCAGCGTTGATCGCGTCAGCCAGTTAGTGCGTCATTGTCCGGACCTGGAGGTGTTGTCGGGCGACGACGCCCTGACACTGCCAATGATGATTGTTGGCGGGTGCGGCGTCATCAGTGTGGCGGCCAATGTCATGCCGCGGGAGGTCAGCGACATGGTGCATGCCGGGCTCGGCGGCGACTGGGCGAAGGCCCGCGCGCTGCACGGGAAACTGCATCGACTTTTCACCGATCTGTTCGTTGCCACCAATCCGATCCCCGTCAAGGCGGCGCTGGCCCGCATGGGCCGGATCGAGGAACAATACCGGCTCCCCCTCACGCCCCTCGAAACCGAGGCTGCCGATCGGCTCGACGCCTGTCTGCGCGCCTACGGACTGGTTGGGTAAAGATTTATGACGAAAAAGAAAGTCACCATTCAAGGCGCAGGCGGCCGCATGGGCGGCGCGCTCATCCGATGTCTCGCTGCCGGTGTTGTGCCCGAGCTGGAATTGTGCGGTGCCGCCGAGCGGGAGGACCACCCGTCTGTCGGCCAGGATAGCAGCCGCTGGGCCGGTGCCGGCGACAACGCCGTTTCCATCTTGGGGTCACTGGAAGAGGCAGCTCGGCCTTGCGATGTCATCGTCGATTTCAGTTTTCACAGCGTCACCTCCGGCAACGCGTCCCGCATCGCTGCCATGAAGAAGGCATGGGTCATCGGCACGACCGGCCTAACCGATGAAGAGAAAGCGAAGATCGAAGAGGCAGCCCGCGAGATTCCCGTCGTCATGGCGCCCAACATGAGCCTCGGCGTAAACTTGTTGCTCTCACTGGTGGAGCGCGCGGCTCGAGCGCTGAAAAATCGCGGGTACGATATTGAAGTCATCGAACGCCATCACAACTTGAAGAAGGATGCCCCCAGCGGGACGGCCCTGGCGCTGGGCGCGGCGGCCGCGGCGGGTTATGACTTGGCGTTGGAAGAAGTCGCGAGACACGGCCGTGGCGGCATGACGGGCGAGCGTGTGCGCGAGGAGATCGGCTTCCATGCCGTTCGGGCCGGGGATTTTGTCGGGGACCACACCGTGTTGTTCGGGACACAAGGGGAAAGCATCGAATTATCCCACCGCGCAACCAACCGCGATACCTTTGCCGTCGGCGCCCTGCGCGCCGCGGCCTGGGTTGTGGGGAAGCCTCCGGGCCTCTACTCCATGAACGACGTGTTGGGGCTCTCGGACTGATACCCAACTCCATCGTGCGTGATTGCTTTCCTCGGCCGTTGATGAACAATGTAAGGGTTGGTATGGTCTGAGCGTTTCACTAGCCGGCTCATCATTGCCAAGGAGATGACGAGTCGAGTCTGTTTTCAGCAAACCCTGAACAAAGAAGGAGTAACGAGATGAAACGAGTACAATGGATGGCAGCCGCGTTGGCTGTAACCGTATGTCTGTCAACCGGCCGTGCGATCGCCCATGACCATGGCCACGATCATGCTCAAGTCGATGAGCATGCCCAGGCCGAAACCACCACCTTGACCGTAGACAAGGCGCATACCGATATCGGCTTCTCGATTCGGCACATGGTGCTTTCCCGCGTTCGCGGTCACTTTGGTGAGTACGAGGCATCTCTGGAGATCGACGACAACAACCAGCTCGTCTCCGCGAATGCCACGATCGAGGTGGCCAGCATCAATACCGCCAACGAGAAGCGTGACGATCACCTGCGCGCGGACGATTTCTTCGACGCGGAGCAATTTCCCCAGATCACTTTTGTCGGCAAGCATGTGGAAGAAGTGAATGGCCAGAAGGTTCTGGTGGGCGATTTCACAATTCGCGACGTGACCCGTGAACTGCGTCTGCCCTTCACGCTGGTTGGTCCCGTGCAGGACCCGTGGGGCAACACCAAATACGGCTTTCAGGCCACCGTAACGATCAACCGCATGGACTATGGGTTGACCTGGAGTCGCGCCCTCGAAACCGGTGGACTCGTCGTCGGCGAAGAGGTGGAAATCAGCCTGGAGATGCAGTTCCAGAAGTCCTGATGGACACAATCCATTGAGAGTTCCTGAGCGGCGAAGCCTTATCCGGCTTCGCCGCTTTCGTTTGAGGGGTGCCTGCATCAGTGGGACAGAACCTGCTTTGTTCCGTTACACGGAATTGGGATAGAGTGTTGGCATGGACCTTCCGGCCATTGTCAAAGTGCTGAGTGTTTTCGCGGGCATCCTGTTGGCGATCCGCCTTCGTGTGCCACTCGGTATCGGACTAACAGTCGGCGGGCTCCTTCTGGGTGCCTGGGCCGGGCGCTCCCCCGCGGAACTCGTGGGCGATCTGGGCATGGCACTCACCCGAATCGATTTGTGGCTGCTGCTGGTGGTGATTGCGCTCATCGTGGAACTGGGCCGGTTCCTGGCGGAAGACCGCAACGCGACCGCGATCATGGCGGCGGCTCGTCGTTTTGGTGGCCGCCATGGCCGCGCGCTCAGCCTCATGGCCCTACCTGCCTTCATCGGCCTGGTGCCCATGCCGGGAGGGGCCTTGTTCTCGGCTCCGCTGGTAGGTCAAACCGTCCGCGAACCGCACTGGAACCCCGCCTGGAAGGCCGCGATCAACTACTGGTTCCGGCATGTGTGGGAATACTGGTGGCCACTCTACCCGGTCGTGATTCTCACGCTTTCCATCTTCGATATCTCCACAGCCCGCTTCATGGCCGCGCTTGTGCCGCTGAGCCTCTTGGCCATCCTCTCCGGCTATTTGTTCCTTGTACGGCCGCACATTGGGCAACTCGCCGAAGGCGAAGCGCCGACCTCAGATGGATGGCGCCGGGCGTTGTTCCTTGCAATCCCGATTCTGACCATTGTGCTGGCCACCCTGCTGTTGCCCCCGCTGCTCGTCATGGTGCGACCCGCCTGGAGCGGCCAGACCCCCAGACTCGCAGCCATGCTGCTCGGGATGCTGGTTGGTCTTGGGCTGATCTTCTGGGACGAGCGCCACAAACTCGACCATGTCCCCTTCGCGCACCTCTGCAAACCACAGACCCTGAACATCCTGGCATCGCTGGCGGGCGTGCTGTTGTTCGAGTCGCTGCTGCAACGCTCGGGGCTGGTGCCGCTCGCTGGCCAGGAACTGGCGTCGAGTGGAATTCCCGTTGGCGTCATTGTGGCGGCGCTGCCGTTTGTCGCCGGGCTGGTCACCGGGATTGCGATCGGGTTCGCCGGGCCTGCTTTCCCGCTGGTTGTGGGTCTACTCGCCGCGCCGGCCTCGACGCTCACTCCGATGGCCACGTTGGCGCTGGCCTTCGGGTTCGGCTATGCCGGGATGATGCTCTCGCCGGTGCACCTTTGTTTCGTCCTGACGCGCGACTATTTCGCTACCCCGTTCCGCGGCATTTACCGCCACATTCTGCCCTGCGTCCTTGTTCTTCTTTTCGGCAGCCTGGCCTTGTTCCTCGCTTTTGGCCACCTGGGCTGGTGAGCCTCACTAGCTCCCCTTCCCGCTCATCCTTTCTTCTTTCTTAGGGACACACCATCTATCAGCCCCGCCAACCAGGCGGAAGAAAAATGCTTGACCTCAGAATGGGGGTTTCCTGCCGGGAATTGAAGAGAAGTGGCCAAGTGACTATTGGTGTGTCCCTAATTTTGTAACCCTCCTGTCTCGTATTCCCCACACCAGAACCGCTATCCTCCAGTCCTGCCATGCCGAATGCGAACTCATACCAGCAACCCAACGAAGCGACCGGAAAGGAGCGAGTCTTTCAGCCCAGTCCGCCGGAAAGCCCCCGGAACGCCATCCTCCTGTTCTCCGCATTTTTTCTGGTCGTCCTGATCTTTTCGCCCGACATGGTGTCCCGGCTCATCTTCATCCTCTTTGCTGGTCTCTTCCTCGGCTTCTTCTTGATCTTTATCCGATGGGATGCCCGGAAAGAACGTCATCCACTTCGCTTCAGCCCCGCCGGGCTGCATCATCCCCCCCTTGCCGCGACGTATGGCGTTGAAAGCATTCCCTGGCCGGAAATCCGTGAATTGGACCTCTTCCACAACGCTGGGGGTTCGGGCCGCCTCCCCCCGTGGCTCCGAATTCATTTGCACGACGGTCCCTTTCG
>SLOV01000252.1 GCA_007132345.1 Kiritimatiellia bacterium | reverse complement strand
TATCGGGGGTGGGCGTGAATGCTTTCGTGTTCGAACCGGACCTGAACCTGATGCCCTCGGACAGTGGCTGGCATCCATTCGTATACACTTCCACCGACATGAACGGCCGATACACCTTGCACGGGCTGGCGGCGGGTACCTATCGCGTGAATTTCGCATATCGCCCATCCCAGAGCGGGCCTTGGGTGGTGGAAGTCTTTGACAACGCACTGACGGTCGAAGCGGGCACGGATGTGATTGTGGAAACGGGCAAGAACACAGTGGGTGTGAATGCCGTGCTGGGCGTGCACGAACCCGACGTTCCCGCAGAGTTCATTGGAGCGGCCTCTGGCGAAGGCAACACACTGAACCTCCAGTTCGTGGGCATGCCGGGCCGGGACTATCTCCTGCGTCTTGCCCACGACCCGTACGACGAGTGGCTGAATGCCGGCGAGCCGATCGCCTGTATGCCGGGCACGAACAGCGTGACGGTCGAAGCCAGCCGAACCACAACGCTCTTCCAGTTGCGCCGCTTGCCGCTTGGCAATTGAGTGGGGCAAGCCGATTCTGGTAGGCTGCTGCTTGTCGGACGGGTCGGACGGGTCGGACGGGTCGGACGGGTCTGACAGGTCCGACTCGTCCGACAAGTCTGACAAGCCAATGCCAAACCAATTAGGAGGCCAACCATGCCTGCCGATGATGAGGACTCTCCGCTTCTCCCTCACGGTGGTTACAGTCATCTACGGAGTTACAAGGTGGCCGAAGTGGTCTACGATGCTACCGTGGTGTTTTGCCGCCGCTTCTATGCCGGCAACCGGCGTCAGACTGACCAGATGGTGCAAGCTGCACGCAGCGGGGTGAGGAACATCAGCGAAGGCAGCGGCGCGGCGGCCACCTCGCGTAAGTCGGAGATGAAGCTTACGAACGTGGCGCGCTCCAGTCTGAACGACGAACTGCTGCGGGACTATCGCAGTTTCCTGATACAGAACGGGCTCAGGATCTGGCCGAAAGAAGGACGGGAAGCAAGGGCCATGCGGGCCCGGCTCAAAAAGGATCGGATCGAGAATCTTCCAGAGCACCCGGCGGGCAATCCGCGCTTGAAAGGCTTGCACGATCTGCCGGCATTCGTCGAGAAGGCAGACCCGGAGATTGCCGCCAACGCGATGCTTTGCGCCGTGAACCAGGCGGCGTACCTGCTCAGGCAGCAACTGAGAAGCCAGGGCCGGACCTTCATGAAAGAGGGCGGCTTCAGCGAGAACCTCCTGCGCAGGCGATTGGAGGCGCGCGACCGGCAGCGGTCAAGGAAGCCGCCAGAGCGCAATGAAGACAAAAGCAACCTGCGAAAGTCGGACAGGTCGGACAGGTCGGACGGGTCGGACGGGTCCGACAAGTCTGACTTGTCAGGCTGAGAAAGCCGCCCGCCGAAAGCATGGCCTGTTGGGCTTGTCTTTTGCCCCCTGGAACCTGTATTCCACTGCATGGAACAAAAGTTCCAGAGGCAACGCACATCAATCGATCAGGAGGAACAGCAATGGGTGTACGAATTGAGAAGGACTCGTTTGGCGAACGGGAGATCCCGGAAGAGGCGTATTACGGGGTCCACACCCTGCGCTCCATGGAGAACTTCGACGTTGCCGGAGAGCCGCTACCCCTTGAAATCGTCTACGCCATTGTCGAGTTGAAGTGGGCCTGCGCATTGGCCAACTGCGACCTGGGCCTCCTGCCCGCGGAAAAAGCGGCGGCCATTGCGCGAGCCTGCGAGCGCGCCCTCACCGGAGAGTTCGCTGATCAGTTTCGTGTCGATGTCTTTCAGGCGGGTTCCGGCACCTCCACCAACATGAATGTGAACGAGGTGATCGGCAACGTGGCCTGTACCGAGTTGGGCGGAAAGCCGGGAGACCGAAGCCTGGTTCACCCGAACGACGATGTGAACAAGGGACAGTCGACCAACAATGTGTTCCCTTCCGGCATCAAAGTGGCCGTGGCCGAAGAGATCCTCATTATGCAGGAGGAACTGCGGCTCCTCATTTCCGAATTCCACAAGAAGGAGCAGGAATTCGCCGATGTCATCAAGAGCGGCCGCACGCATCTGCAGGATGCGGTGCCGGTGACTCTCGGCCAGGAGTTCGGTGCCTATGCCCATGCCCTGGAGAAGGCAAGCTGGCGGGTCGACGAGGCCCGTAAATATCTGCTCGCCCTGGGCATCGGCGGCAACGCCATCGGCACGGGGATCAATACCAAGGCAGAATTCAGGGAGCGCATCATTCAGCATCTGAACCGGATTACCGGCGACCACTTCCATGTGGCGGAAAACGGGATCGAGATCACGCAGTTCATGACCGATATTGCCGACGTATCCGCGTCGCTCAAGTTGTTGGCGCTCGATCTCCTCAAGATCTGCAACGATTTGCGGCTCCTCGCTTCGGGGCCGAACACCGGGATCGGCGAAATCTTCCTGCCGCCGGTGGAGCCGGGTTCCTCCATCATGCCAGGCAAGATCAACCCGAGCATCTGCGAGGCAGCCAACATGGCCTGTCTGCAGGTGGTCGGCAACGACGCGGCCGTGGGCACGGCCGCGGGCCTCGGGCAGTTGGAGTTGAACACACACATGCCGCTCATCGGCGTGAACGTTGTCAAGTCGCTGGGGATTCTGCGGCGCTGCTGCAAGATGCTGGCCGACAAGTGCGTTTCGGGGATCGAGGCCCGTCGCGACGTCTGCGCGGAGAATTTCAACATCAGCGCCGGCCTCGCCACTGTCTTGAATCCTTTGCTGGGCTACGATCGGGTAGCGGCGCTGGTGAAGGAATCGCTCAAGACCGGCAAGAATATGCGCCAACTGGTTTTGGAGCAGGAGATCATGAGCGAAGCGGATCTCGATACGCTGTTGCAGCGCTCGACGGGGCCGACCCTGTAGCACGAATAGCAAGCCTGGGCTTGCCCCACGGGCGGGGTCTCCTGCATACTGCTCCCGGAGACCCCGCCCGTGACCACCACGCAAACCGAGGTAATAAAGCCGCGCCGATGGCGGTGGCCGACGCTTCTTGTTCTATTGGCGGTCTGGGCCTCCATCACTGGCCTGCACCTCTTTCTCTATCGCGCCATTCGCGACGCGATCCTCGACGAAGTGCGCCACCATGCCATGGGTGTCGCCATCGCCGCCGCCGCGGGCATAAACCCCGGCTTTCTCTACCTCGTCCATGGGCCGGAGGATATGGGGCGGCCGGAGTTTTCCGTCATCCAGGCAAAGCTCGACGAGATTTCCGCGATCAATCCGGATGTCCGCTACACCTACACCATGCGCCGTTCGACCGAGCCCGGCGCCGGCGAAGGCGACTATCTTTACATCGTGGACCAGAGCGCCGTGGATTGGAATGGCAACGGAATTATCGATGCCTCCGAAGAGAGCGAACTGCCGGGGACCCCTTATGACGCCTCGGATCTGCCCGAGATGATGCGTGCCTGGCACGAACCCGCCGCCGACCACGAGATCACCCCCGATCCGCCATACGGGGATCTCCTCTCCGGTTACGCGCCGGTGCGGAATGCAGAGGGGCAAACCGTGGCCATCGTGGGCGTGGACATCATGGCCGATACGATCCGGGACAAGGTGCGGGCCGTCTCCTCGGGGCTCGCGGTCGGGTGGGTCGGGCTGATGGCGCTGACCGCCTTGATCTACTCGCTGCACCTGCGCGAGCGGGCTGCCATGGACCGGATCGCCGCACTGAATGTGGCGCTGGAAGAGCGCAACGCCTTGCTCCAGGCTGCCAACGAACAGATCGTGGCCCATTACAAGCAGGTCGAAGAAGAAATCCGTCTGGCGCAAACGGTGCAGTTGGGCATGCTGCCGCAGCGTTTTCCTCGACAGGACCGCATTGTGTTCCAGAAGTGTTACCTCACCTGCACCGTCCTCGGGGGCGACCTGTTCGATGTCTTCGAGGTCGACGAGAACCGTATCGGCCTCTTCATGGCGGATGTCTCCGGGCACGGCGTCAGTGCGGCGCTCATTTCCGGGCTGGTAAAGAGCGCGGTATCGACCGCACGCGAGATGAGTCGCGACGCCAGCGCCACGAAGCGCGTCGATATGGGGGCGCCATCCACCGTGATGGCGGTACTGAACGAGATCCTCGTGAACGCCATTCCCGACGAGGACTTCATCACGATGATCTACGCGGTCATCGATCTTGAAACGAATCATATCCTCGCCGCAAGCGGGGGGCATCCCTGGCCGATTCGCCGATCCGGCGCGCGTGTGGAGTGGTTGGGCGCGGAAGGGGAGACCGGCCCGGCCCTGAGCTTCTTTGCAGACGCCGAGTTCCCCACGGTGCAGGTTCGCCTCTACTCCGGCGATGTGTTGCTCTTCTTCACCGATGGCCTGACCGAGGCCATGAATGCCGATGGAGAGGAATTCGGCGAGGCGCGGGTGCTGGACGTGGTCCGCCGCGTTGCGTACGCTTCGGCAGACGAGGTGGTGGAGGCCATTCGCCAGGCGGTGGACGAGCATCGGGGCGAAAGCGAGGTGAGCGACGACTTCACGCTGCTCGCGGCGGAAATCCGCGCACGCACCGAAGACGAGGTACGCACGGAGGACGAAGCCGTCCAGCGTTGAACGGAGTATGAAGACCTGGTTCGATCGCATTGACCCTTTTGTCGCCGGCTGGATGGAGCGGAACGGCATCCGGCTGCTCCGCGTTTCCGTGGGCATCGTCTTTATCTGGTTTGGCGCATTGAAGGCCCTGGGCATCAGTCCGGCGCAGGAACTGGTGGCGAGAACGGTCTATTGGCTCTCTCCTGAGTTCTTTGTGCCCGTGCTGGGCTGGTGGGAGGTTCTCATCGGCGTCGGCTTGCTCATCCGACCGCTCAACCGCCTCGCCATCGCCCTCCTCTTCCTGCAAATGCCGGGTACGTTTCTCCCGCTGGTCCTGCTGCCGGAGGTCTGCTTCACGCGATTCCCGTTCGGGCTGACACTGGAAGGGCAATATATTGTGAAGAACCTCGTGCTCATCAGCGCTGCCCTTGTGGTGGGGGGCACGGTTCGTGCGCGCGGCGGTGACGGGCGTCGGCTCTGACAAGATGGGTGTGCGCCCGTCT
>SLOV01000266.1 GCA_007132345.1 Kiritimatiellia bacterium | reverse complement strand
TACGCACCAGACGCGACCCGGCTCTCCACGCTGCTGGGGCGGCCACTTCCCGCCTGGCCGAGTGCGGTCGCGGCGGGGGTCGCGACGGAGGCGGGCGCCGTCCGATGATCACGAAGCTGTACCGGCGGGCCGTGGATGAATTGCGTCGCCGCTCTATCCTGCGCAACAGCCTGATCCTGACAGTCGCCCTCGGCATCTCCCGCGCCCTGGCGCTGGCCGGGGCGTTCCTCATTCCACGCCTGCTCGGCACGGAGCAATATGGACGGTTGAATATCGTCACCGCTTTCATCGGCCTCTTCGCCGTTTTCAATCTGCGCGGGCTGGACCAGGTTCTCCTGCGCATGGCCTCGCGCGAGCCGGATCGGTTGGAAGAACTCTTCGCCCTGTCCGTGGGCGTCAAGACGGTTGGCTCCCTCCTCGGCATCCTCTGCACGGTGCTCGCTGTACTCTTCACCGATTACACACGCGCCGACCAGATCCTCATCATGGCCTACAGCGTGACGCTCTACATCGCCGCGCTGCAGACCTCCATGCAGAAGACCTACCAGGCCTGCGAGCGAATGGAGTATGTGGCTTATGCCACCGTGCTCACCGAGCTGATCTCCGTGCCGGGCAGCGTCCTGGCGGTCTACTATGGTTACGGCGTTCCGACCGTGCTCCTGATCCGCTTTTCTGCGCAGTTCCTCGTTCTGGCCCTGAACCTCAAGTGGCTCGTGAAGTTCGTGCCGCGGCCCCGCTTCGGCCGACCGCGGCTCGACCGGGCCACCTTCCGGCAGACCATCGACTTCTCGATCCTTGACCTCCTCTCGGCGCTCACCACGCAGATCGATGTGGTCATGCTCTCCTTCCTGACCACCCAGAGCGAAGTGGGCATCTACGCGCTGGCACAGCGTATGGTGCTCAACCTGTTGATGTTCCCGGTGGCGATCGGCCGGAGTATGTTCCCTGCCTACGCCAAGCGATACGGGCACGGCGCCATTCCGACGCGCATTCTGATGCGGCATATGTGCCTGACCGCCATCATTCCCGCCGTGGCCTTGCTGGTGCTGACGCCGTTCGCCGAGCCGCTGATCCGGTTCCTCGTCGGCGATGCCTATGCGCCAAGCGCACCCGTCTTTGTGCTGCTGCTGATCTATGCCCTGATCGCCTTCGCGCACCTGCCCACGTCCATCTTCCTGCGGAGTTGCGGCCACGAACGGAAGGCCGTCTGGATTGGAAGCGGCGCAGCGGCGCTCAACATCGGGTTGAATCTGGTTCTTTTCCGAGCGATGGGGTTGAAGGGCATCGCCGTGTCGTCCATTCTCGTGGCGGCCTTCCGCTTCACGGCTACGCTGACGCTGTCGCTCGTCATTTCGGCCCGGACACGGCGGCGGGAGCGGGAGAATCTCCCAGCGTGAAGCGCAGGCGGCCTGGTCGGCGACGGCAATAGCAGCATGGCAACGAAACCTCATCCTGAACAGTGCGAGACGGAAGGGCGCGTCTGCGTCTTCTTCGATCGCGATGGCGTCGTGAACCGGGCGCCCGATCCGGAACGGTATGTGACACGCTTCGAGGCGTTCCAACTCTTGCCCGCATTCTGGCAGGCGTTGAGCGCGGTCCGGGAGGCTGGCGCTGTCGCCGTGGTGGTCACCAACCAGCGCGGCCTGGCCACCGGCCTCGTTGCCTCGTCGGAGCTGGAACGTATGCACCAGCATCTCGTCGAGAGCGCGGCAGAGCGGGGGCTGGAGATCCTGGATATTCTCGTCTGCCCGTTCGACGATGACCAGCACCCGTGGCGGAAACCGCAGCCCGGTATGCTGCTCGAAGCCGCGCGGCGCCACCGCCTGGACCTGGCCCGATCCTGGATGGTCGGCGACCAGGAAAGCGACGTGCTCGCGGGCCGCCAGGCTGGCTGTCGCACCGTGCGACTCCTGCGGCGCGAAGAACCGAGCGAGGCCGATGTGGTCATTCGCGACGAAGCCAATCTTGCAGAGACGCTCCGGCAGTGCCTCGCCGAAGGCGCGTTGAAGGGGGCTCCGAATGAATGAAGCACCGCCCCTGTCCCGCGCCCGCCGGCTCGGCCGGGACGAGTGGCTGCGCATCGCGCTGCTCGCCGTGATGGTCGGCCTCGGCTATGTGATCTATCATCGGCTCGCCAGCGAAGTGGGCGCCTTCGACCGCCGCAAGTCGACCCTGTCCTGGGTCGTGCATCGCTGGGATACCGGCCGCCTCTCCCATGGCGCCGTCGTCTATTACTTCGGTTGGACCCTGCCGCTCTTTTACCTCGGACTGCTCTGGCGGGCGCGCCACCGCCTGGCCGCCGCGCCGAAGCGGGTCGCCTGGACCGGGCTTGCCATGGTGGCGGGCTGCCTGCTCCTGCACTACGTCGGCGTCAAGACGGAGCAGCATCGGCTCTCCCTCCTCTCGCTCATCGGGCTGACATGGGCCCTCCCGCTCTTCTTCTCGGGGTGGGCCGTGGCCCGTATTCTGGCCTTTCCCTCTGCCATTCTCATCTTCACGTTGCCCCTCAACTTCCTCGATGCACCGATGTACAGAGTTCGCATTCGCGTGGCCCGCCTTGCCGCCGGGATTCTCAATGCCCTGGGCATCGAATGCGCCGCCCGGGCCACGGCGATCGTTTCGACGACCGAGGGCGGATTCACCGTCCAGTTGCCGCCCGCCGACCTGGGCCTTGGCGCCTTCATTCTGTTTCTTTTCGTGATGGCCATGCTGGCCCACTTCAGCCCGCTCTCTTTCATCAGGAAATGGGTCTTCTTCGCGCTTGGCCCGCCGCTCTACGCCGCCGGGCTGACCCTCGTCATGGTCGTCGTCTCCATCCTCGCCCAGACCCTCGGCACCGATATCGCCGGGCCGCGACCGGGCCTCTACACCAGCGCCGTCTTCATCGCCGGGCTCGGCTGGGCGCTCCTTGCCTACCGACTGGTTCGCTACGAATGGATCGCCGAAACCCGCCGCCGCCTGCGCCGCTGGGGCCGGCAACTCGCCAGCGAAGGAAGAGGCAATCTGCCCGCTGCGGGGCAGTCGACAGCCGCGGGCGGGGAGGAAAAATGAGCGTTTTCCCGCCGAACGGAGTCTATGCCAAGCGGACGCAACCGTTTGACGGGACGCTGTGGGTTGCTTAGATTGGGTCGCCCTAGAATTTTGCCATGAACGCAGAAGCCATTGCCATCAAGTCGCCTGGATCCCTTTTCTGGAACGAACGGCTCCGGCTGGCCGCCCTCAGCCGCTTCGACCTGATGCGGATCGCGCTGGTCGCCATGATGATCGGCATCGTCTTCGTCATGTTCCATTACCAGGGCAACACGACGGACCTCAGAACCTATGGCCGCTCCGCCATTCTCTGGATGATCCAGCGCTGGCAGGACAGCGGCATGGTGTTCGGCGGCATCACCGACTACTCCCACGGCTCCCTCATTCCCTTCGTCAGCCTGGGCGTGGTCTGGCTGAAGCGCCGCGAGCTGAGGGCCGCGCCGAAAGAGGTCAGCATGCTCGGCCTCGCTTTTCTCGTCGGCTTCCTCGCCCTCCACTGGATCGGGGCCCGCTCGCAGCACTCGCGCGTTTCCCTCTTCGCCCTCGCCGGTATCCTCTGGAGCGTCCCCTACTACCTCTTCGGCAAGAAAGTCGCCGCCATTCTCCTCTTCCCCTGTGCTTACCTCATCTTCTGTATTCCCCTCAACTTCCTCGACGACCTCTCCTTCCCACTTCGCCATTTGGCCACTGTTTCCTCGGTCTGGATTCTGAATGGCCTGGGGATGGAGCTGATCCGCGAAGGGACGGCCATCCATTCCACGGCAGGCCTCGGTTTCGCCCTCGACGTCGATGACCCCTGCAGCGGACTACGCAGCCTCCTGGCCATGACCGCGCTCACGGCCGTCTATGCCTATTTCACCCAGCGCACCCTGCTCAAGAAATGGCTCCTGTTCCTCGCGGCGGTCCCGCTGGCGGTGATCGGCAACGTGGCCCGCGTCATCACCATCTGCCTGGTGGCCGCCTCCTTCGGGGAATATGCGTCGCTCATCTATCACGACTGGTCCGGTTACATCGTATTCGCGGTCGCCATCGCCCTCATGATCGCCCTCGGAAACTTCCTGGATTCCGATCCCAAACAGGTGCTCGAAAAATGGAAAAAAAGACTCTTACACCCTACATCGTCGTCGTCGCCCTGATGCTCGCCACCTCGCTGGCGCTGGCCTTCACCGTGGATGTCAGCATCACCGACGAGGCAGGCGTCACCCTGGAGCTGCCGGATGAGATCGGCGACTGGACCGGTCTCGAAATCCGGTTCTGCCTGAACGCGCGCTGCCAGCGCGCCGCGACAGTCGACCAGTTGGAAGACATCGATGTCTGCAACGAATGCGAGGGCAAGATGTCCACCATGTCCTTCATCGAAGCCCAGCAGCTTCCCGCGGACACCATGATGATCAAGAAGCGCTACGAGGACCGACTCGGCCGGCAGCTTATGGTGGCCATTGTGCTGAGCGGCCGCGAGCGGGCCAGCATTCACCGGCCCGAGGTATGCCTCGTGGGCCAGGGCCGTGAACTGGTGGAATCCCGCGTCTTCTCCGTGCCGGTCGAGGACCGCGGCAGTCCGCTCGACGTCATGATGCTCGAACTGCATCGCCCTGCCCGGGCGGGCGGACCCTTCGGCGAGGAGAACATGTATTACGCCTACTGGTTCGCTGGGAAGAATCGCGAAACGCCCCACCACGTCATGCGCATGATCTATATGGCCTCCGATCGCATCTTCCACAATGTCGCGCATCGCTGGGCCTACATCTCCGTCAGCGGCATGCGCCGACCCAACTCCAACGAGCACGAGGTTCTCGTCAGCGAGTTCATCCGCGAGCTCTACCCGCATCTGATGCTGAAACCCGGCGCCTGATCGCCCCGCCCCCTCGCTGCACGGTGCGGGTCCAACGCACAGTCTCACGGCCAATAAGAAATCTCCCGTCGCGCGCGGGCTTGCGCTTTTTCTCCAGTCGGGTACGCTGATTCTATGGACTCGAAAACAAGCACCGGTCTCGAAGAATTGCTGTCCCCTGAGGATCTCGAGGCGCCCGGGAAACCGGTGGAAGAAAAGCCAAAGCCGGAAGC
>SLOV01000126.1 GCA_007132345.1 Kiritimatiellia bacterium | reverse complement strand
CGAGGCCTCGGCCAGGAGGGTGTCCGTCTTGTCGTCTTCCGCCTCTGCTTCGGTGCCCGCCTTCTCCTGCAGGCTTTCCGCGGCGGAGGCCGATGCAACCGACACCGTCTCATCGTCCAGTTCGGCCGGGGCTTCTTCCTGGGGGTCTTCGGCGGAAGCGATTTCCACGGGGGGCTCTTGCTTCACGGGTGCGGGTAAGTCGTCGAAGGGTGACGGAGCATGGGCCCGATCGAGATCGGTGCTCGGCGCGGTTTTTGCCGCTGGCTCGGCGGCCGGCTCAGCGGGGGCTGGGCTGGGCGCCGGTTCGGCCTGCGCGACCTGCTGAGCATCGGCGGGGGGCAGGAATTCGATGGCGGGGCCCGCAAGCAGTTCCGTGGATGACAGGGGCGCGGTGCGGGAGGCGGGCGCTGTCGGGGCCTGCGCAACGGAGTCGGCCGCATCTTCCCGAGGTGCGGACGGGCTCTGAAACTCTACGCGCAGGTCTTGCGAGAGGTTGTCGATGACGTGACGGCGCACAACGCGTGGCGGCGCGGGGGGCTCTCTGGCGGGCGCTTCCGGCTCCGCCGCATCCGAAGGCGATGCAGGCGTTGAAGGGGGTGGCGGCTCCGTGGGTTGCGCGATCTCGGCAACGGGAGCCCTTGCAAGGTCAAGGGGCATGAAGGGGTCGTCGGCTTCGGCCGGACTGCCCGGGCGACTCATAGCCAGGACCGGTTCGGGGTAAGGGTCCACGAAGTCCGGGTCGTCCGGGCGTCTCTCATCGAGGCCATGGAAATTCGTGTGCGGAGGCGCGGGCGTGTCGGTCGGGGGCTTTTCGCGCTGGGTGCGCCCCGAGGCCAGGAGCACCGAGCGATCTTTGCTCTCCATGGCAGCGGCTACGTGGGAAGGAAGTTCCGGCACGCGGCGGATACCGGTCAATTGTTTGGAGACACGCAGGGGAAAGGTGCGACCGAAGCGAGAACAGGTCACGACGTACTCTGTGTCGGTTTCATCGATGATGGGGAGGAACTCGGTAGGCGAGAAGAAGAAGCGGCCGGCTCTGGTTTCCGTTCTCCTGCCGAACATCAGTTCGTGTTCCTGCGTGACCCAGGCGGATCCTGAGCCATCGGAGAGAATGCGTGGAACGGCGAACATCTCCGCATACCCGTCATCGTAGAGGAAGAGGCCGATGTAGAAGTCCTGATTGCGTTGCAGCATGGGCGTGAGCTGGCCCACTTGCAGGCTTCGCGAGATGTTGGCGACGGGCACCCAGACGCTGCGTCCGGTAACCTCCAGATACCCATCTTCGGAGGTGTGAGCGGGGGTCAGAACGGGGGCCATACTGGTTCTCACCCGCTGCGGAGCGCCCTGTGCGGTGAATGAGAGAGACAGCAGGCAGAGCAGGCTACACCCGATTCGGACAAAAAACGCTCTGCTCATGTAGCCTCGCTGACTCTGTCGGCTTTGCGATTCTTAGAAGAGATTAGCAAGGTGCATGAGGCGTCGCCTCCTCGCAGCCACTCGCGGGGAGTGGCGTCCGCAAGGCCGCCATGTATTGATATCCGCTGTTTCACCGTTATCAGACCTCTTGTTTTACGACAGGCAAACCTCGTTACCCGCGCGGCCACCGATCTTTCCGCCGCCGGAACGTGCTCGCCAACGTTGATCCACGCAGGTCCTGTGCCAAGGCGCGAAGGCGGGGCAAATCTCCGGCTTGGGTGCGCGGGGCATCGGCGCGAGGCTGGGGGCGGGCACCCACGGTTCGCATGGCTGGGCCATTGACGTGCCGCGGGCATTCGCCTATCGGGGGGTAGACCCAGTCTTGCGCCGTGAAGGGCGCTATGCATGAAGAGGCCCAGAAACCAGTTCAAACGTACGTCGTCCGAGGAGGCGTCGCTGCCGGATCGAGTGCGGGCGGATGCCGAAAAGTATGGGCTGTTCCGTATGGGGGACGGCGTCGTCATGGCGGTGTCGGGCGGGGCCGATTCGATGGCACTGGCGCACCTGCTACTGGACCTGCGCGAGGTATGGAAACTGCGCCTGACCGTGGCGCATCTGGACCATGAGCTTCGTGGCGATGTGGGGCGCCGGGATTGCGAGTTTGTCGGAGAGTGGGCGGAGTCCGTCGGGCTCCCTTTTGTGCCTGGGCGCAGACCGGTCGCGCAGTGGGCACGGGAGCACGGCGCTTCGATCGAGGAAGCCGCACGCGATGCCCGTTACGCGTTCCTGGCCGAAGTGGCGGCTGCTTCCCATGCCGAGGTGGTGGCCACCGGCCATACGTACGACGATCAAGCGGAAACCGTATTGCTCCGTCTGCTCCGCGGCGCGGGGGCGGCCGGGCTATGCGGCATGGCGCCCTGCACACGGATGCATGGGCTTCGTCTGGTCAGGCCCCTCCTGGGTGTGCGCCGGGAGACGCTGCTCGCATATCTGGCCGCAAAGAGGCTGGCATTCCGGGAAGACGCATCGAATGCCGACCGGCGCTTCTTGAGGAACCGTGTGCGCCACGAGGTTCTGCCCGCACTGGAAGCGGCGTTCGAATCGGACCCGCGCGATCGCCTCGTGCGGGCGGCGGACCTCCTGCGCGCCGAAAACGAATGGATGGAGACGCTCACGCAAGAGGCCTTGCGCGAGGCACGGACGTCGGACCAGCCGGCTCAACTCGATGTCGCGGCCCTGGCCGCCCTGCCGCTGGCTGCGCAGCGTCGCGTGGTGCGGGCCTGGTTGGAGGGCATCACGGGGGCACCGAATCCGGATTACCGGGCGACCGCCAGGATTCTTACGTTGCTGGAGAGCCGTGCGGGGAACCGGTTCGCCCCCCTTGGCAGAGGCTGGCGCGTGGCTCGCGTCTATGGCCGACTGATGGCCGACCCGCCCGCGAGCGCGTTTCGCCCGGCAGGGATGCTGGCACTGGCGTGCCCTGGAGAGACGCGCTGGCCGGAGCTCGGCTTGCGCATTCGTGTCGAGCCGACGCGCGGGTGCATGGTGCGTGACCGGGGCGGCATCGGGCATTGGCCGGCCACCGCCTCGATCCGGCGCGCGGCTGTTGGGGAGGAGGTGCTGCGCCTGCGCACCTGGCAGCCGGGCGATCGCATCGCCCCCTCGGGCCTGGACGGCAGCCGTAAGGTTCAGGACGTGTTCGTCGACGAGAAACTGGCGAGGGCCGCACGCAGTCGCCTGCCCCTCCTCGTCTGCGGAAACGAAATCGTGTGGGTCCCCGGTTACAGTGTATCACGACACTGGCATGTGCAGAACGAAAACGAGCTTTCCTGGACCGTTCGAATCGAAGCGGAAGGCTGACGATGACACGCGGCCCCGTCCATGGCTAGGGCGTTGCAATCGGACAAACGCGGTGTTAGTCTGCCATGGCTAATGAGAACCGAAAGATTCGGAAACCCAGAAACAAGGATGAACGCGAATGGCTGATTCGCCCGAGAACGAACAACTGGATACCGAGCAGGCGCAGGCGGGACAGAAAGTGCCGCTGCGCGGCTTGGCCGTGTGGGTATTGCTGTTGGCGCTGTTCATCACGATGTATCAGATCTTCTCCCAGAACCAGGAGAAGGATGAAAAGATTCCGCTCAGCCCGACGTTCGTCAATTATGTGGAACGGGGCGAAGTGCGTTCCTGCGAAATCGTGGTCGAAGTATCTGGTGTCCAGTATATCCGCGGAGAACTGGCTCAAACAGACCCGCGCACGGGTCGGCCCCGCCGATTCAGAACTTATATTGTGGCGACCGGCGACATTCAGGAGTGGCTGAAGGCCAATGGCGTTCAGGCCGAGGTGGTCTATCAAAATCCGTATATCTGGCAGATTCTGACAGGTGCCATTCCTTTCCTCCTGATTCTCGGCCTGCTCTACTTTCTCTTCGTTCGGCAGATGCGCATCGCCGGGCGCGGCGCCATGAGTTTCGGGAAGAGCCGCGCAAAGCTGCTCAACCGCGCGCGCAACAAACTCACCTTCAAGGATGTCGCCGGCGTGGAAGAGGCGAAGGAGGAGGTGCAGGAAATTGTCGAGTTTCTGAAGGACCCGAAACGGTATCAGAAGCTGGGCGGCCGCATTCCGAAGGGCGTCCTGCTGGTCGGCGCGCCGGGTACGGGAAAGACATTGCTGGCCAAGGCGATTGCGGGCGAAGCGCAGGTGCCCTTCTTCAGTATCAGCGGCTCGGATTTCGTCGAAATGTTCGTGGGCGTTGGCGCCTCGCGTGTGCGCGACATGTTCGAACAGGGCAAGAAGAGCGCGCCGTGCATCATCTTCATCGACGAGATCGATGCGGTGGGGCGCAGCCGATTCACCGGGATCGGCGGCGGCCACGACGAGCGGGAGCAGACCCTGAATGCCCTGCTGGTCGAGATGGACGGCTTCGACACCCAGGAGGGTGTCATTATTATTGCCGCCACGAATCGCCCTGACGTTCTCGACAACGCCCTCTTGCGGCCGGGCCGGTTCGACCGCCAGATCATTGTCGATCTGCCGGGGCTCGAAGGGCGCGAAGCGATTCTGAAGATTCACGTGCGGAAAGTGAAGCTAGCCAAAGGCGTGGATTTGCGGCGCGTGGCCCGCGGCACACCCGGCTTTTCCGGTGCCGACCTGGCGAATCTCGTGAACGAATCGGCGCTGATCGCGGCCCGGCGCGGCGCGGACGAAGTGAGCCTTCATGACCTCGAAGAGGCGCGCGACAAGGTCCGTTGGGGCCGTGAGCGGCGCAGCCGGATTCTGGACGATAAAGAGAAGAAGATTACCGCCTACCACGAGGCCGGGCATGCCATCATGATGGCGGTGCAGGAAGACAGTGAGCCGCTGCACAAGGTGACCATCATCCCCCGCGGCGCGGCCCTCGGCTCGACCATGCAGTTGCCCGAGAAGGACCGTTACACGGAGAGTCTCAACAAGCTGCTTGCCATGCTGGTGACCTTCATGGGCGGACGCTGCGCGGAGGAGCTGATCTTCGGGGATGTTACGACGGGCGCGCAGAATGACCTGAAGCAGGCCACCGGCATTGCCCGCATGATGGTCTGCGAGTGGGGCATGAGTCCCTTGCTCGGTCCGCAGTCCTTCGGGAACCGGGAGGAGCACTTCTTCCTCGGGCGCGAAGTGGCGCGGAGCAACGATTACAGCGAGGAGACCGCGCGGAAGATCGATCAGGAAGTCAGCCGGCTCCTGAACGAGAGCTATGAGAAGGCGATGGGTATTCTCAAGACGCATCGCGACAAGCTCGAAATGATTGCCGACCTTCTGCTCGAACGCGAAACGCTCGAAGGGCACGAGGTTGAGGAGCTCATTCGGCATGGCCGAATCCTGAGCGAAGTAGAGCGTTCCGAGGGTGGTGACGCCTCCCCGGAGGCACCCGAGGCGGCTCACGACCCGGAGAAGAAGCAAACCGACGAGCGTAGCGTACCCGGTCTGGTGCCGCCATTCTCGCCCGCGCCCGGTCATGGCGCGGCCTGATGTCCGGCGGCGCGCGGACGTGTGAATGAGCGCGGGTAACGCCATGCCGCCCACGAAATGGCTCTGCGGAGAGCGTTCCATTGACTTTGCGGCACGCCCCGGGGTGATGGGCGTTTTGAATGTGACGCCCGACTCCTTTTCCGATGGGGGTCGCTACACCGATGTCGATGCCGCCCTCCGGCATGCCCTTGCAATGGTGGAGCAGGGCGCGGACATCGTCGATGTGGGCGGGGAGTCCACGCGACCGGGCGCAGAGCCGGTTCCAGCGGAGGAGGAGCGCTCTCGCGTGGTGCCGGTCATCCGGGCCCTGCGCTCCGCGTGGGACGGGTTGATTTCCGTCGACACACGAAAAGCCTCCGTGGCGCGGGCCGCGCTGGAGGCCGGTGCGGATATCGTAAACGATGTCTCGGCCATGCGGCACGACGCAGAGATGCTCCAGACCGTGATCGCCTTCGGGGCGGGTGTCGTGCTGATGCACATGCGCGGAGAGCCGCGCACCATGCAGGAGCAGCCGGCGTATCGGGACGTGGTGACGGAGGTTCGCGACCACCTGGCCTTGCGGATGGAGGCAGCCGTCGCCGGGGGGCTGGACCGTGGCAGAATCTGCCTGGACCCCGGCATTGGCTTTGGCAAGACCGTGGAGCATAACCTGGACCTGCTGGCCGGGCTGCCCGCGCTGGGCGCGCTTGGCCGCCCTCTGCTGGTGGGGATCTCGCGGAAGAGCCTGCTTGGCGCCTTAACGGGGCGCAGCGTGGAAGAGCGGGGAGCGGCCGGTCTCGCCGCGGGGGTCTTCGCGGTCCTGCGTGGCGCGCATCTTCTACGCGTTCATGATGTGAAGGAAACTTGCGATGCCATGGCGGTCGTGTCTATGCTGGAGCGAAGAGCCGCCCTATGGACTACCTGAACGCCATCCCGTTGCCCGAACCGAGTGGCCTACTCGAAATTGTCGTGTTGGCCATGATGATCTATTACGCGATCCTCTTCATTCGCGGCACACGCGGCGCGGCGATTCTCACGGGGCTTGCAGCCGTGCTGGTGACGCTCTTCCTGCTGACGAGTGTCTTCGACCTTGCGGCACTCCGCTGGCTTCTGCAGCGCATTTCCGTGACATTGGCCGTGGCCTTTCTGGTCATTTTCCAGCCGGAGATTCGACGAGCGCTCGCGGAACTGGGCAAACAGCACGTCTTCGCCAACACCGACAGCGAACGGACCATGGTCGAACAGGTGGTGCAGGCGGTGATGAACATGGCGGAGCGGAAGATCGGCGCGCTGATCGCTATCGAACGGGAAATCGGGATGCGCGCCATTCAGGAAACGGGCACGACACTCGATGCGGCGCTATCGCCGGAGTTGCTTCAGGCCATCTTCTACCCCAAAGCGCCTTTGCACGATGGTGGTGTCATCGTCGCGCAGAGCCGGGTCATCGCCGCCGGTTGCCTCTTCCCCCTCACGCAGCGCGAGGATGTCGAGCCCTCCATGGGCATGCGGCACCGTGCCGCGCTGGGGCTCAGCGAAGAAACCGATGCGCTCATCGTGGTGGTGTCGGAGGAGACGGGGACGGTCTCCATTGCCTATAAGGGGCATTTGAGCACCGGCTTTGACGAAGATCGGCTACGCCGCATTCTCAGCAAGGTCCTGTTGCGGGTGCGGCGCGCCAAGAGCCGGCTAGCGCGCGTCAAGGAGCAGCTCGACCTGACGCCGGAAGGGGTCGCCAAAACCGAGCAGATGAGCAAGGAGCAGAGCGCGGCACATGGCCACTAAGCCCTCCACACGGTTCTCGTTTCTCTGGCAGAACAAGGGCTGGAAACTCCTGGCGCTTGTCCTTGGCTGGGGCGTCTGGGCCTTCATTCACGACATGATCAGCCACGAAGCGAAGATCCCCGTTGTGCCGATCGAGGTCAGTGTACAGCAGGCTGACTGGGCCGTGCTGGACATGGTGCCAGCCAGTGTGACCGTCACCTTCCGTGGTCCGCAGGAAGCCATTTGGGATCTAGACCGCAACCGGATCGGTGTGGATTTGGAGATCGACGGACCCTCCGCGCAGGATACGACGCAGGTCGCGCTGCTGCCGCAGCACGTCCGAGCGCCGCGCGGTGTACGTGTGGTGGCGATCGATCCGCCGGCGGTCGAACTGACTCTCGGGCGCATTGCGCAGACAAATGTGCCGGTGAAGGCCACGACCACGGGGGAACTGCCGCCCGGTTTCGAGATCGAGAGCATGGTTCACCGTCCAGCATCCGTCATGCTCTATGGCCCGGAACCGCGCATTGCGGCCGTGCAATCGGTGCGCACCGTGCCGATCGACCTCGGGGGGCGGGTGCGTAGTTTCGAGCGGCGCGTCCCGCTGGTGTTGCCCGCCGAGGGGTGGGGCGCACGGGTGGAACCGACGGAGGTGGTGGTGCAGTTCACAGTGGTCGAGCGCGCCGCCACCCGCGAGGTGGAGAATGTCGCAATCCGCGCGATGCTCGGCACCGCGCTGCCAAGCCTGGTCACCATCTCACCCCAGCGGGCCAACGTCTTTCTGGAGGGCTCCCACGAAGCGCTCGAAGCGTTCGATGCCTCGGGCCTGGTGCTTTTCGTGAATTGCGATGGGTTGAGTGTTGGGGCAAAGTATCAGTTACCGGTTCAGGCTGTGCTGCCGTCGGGCATTCGTATACAACGAACCGAACCGTCCAGTGTGGAAGTGATTTTAGAATGAAGAGACCCCGAGAATCCCTGGCATCGAAACGGCTCTGGATGTGGGCCTTTCGAGGGCTTGTCGTTTCGATGATCGCTGCCGCCGCCTCCAGCGCGGGTGCAGAGACCGCGCCGGTCGACGAAACCGAAGTAGTGCCCGTCGAGGATATGGAGACTTCGGTGCGATTTAGCCTTTCGGAAGGTGTCGTGATTTCCATGCCGGACTTTCCGCGCCGTCAGCCCCGATCTCCAGATGCTGCGCAGGAACGCATGATGGCGATCTATCAGGACATCGAAGCGGAAAACTGGGCCTCGGCCATTCGCGCCTTACGCCCGATCCTGCGCGAGGAACCGGAAAACATGGGGCTCCACACTGCGGCGGTTTTTGTTCTGGATCAGATGAACCGCCACCGCGAAGCCATCGGCCTGCTCGAACGGATGATCGATAAGTTCCCGGAAGACTATCGGGTCCTGAACAATCTCGCCTGGGTCTACGCAACCGCCGACGAGCACGACTTGCGGAATGTGGACCGGGCCTTTGACCTGGTGCGCGACGCCGTCTTGCGGGCTCCGGGCGATTACCGTGTCTGGAGCACGCTGGCGGAGTGCTATTATATCTCCGGCGATTTCGAGCGGGCACAAGACACCATGGCGAAGACGATCGAAATGGCGGTCAACGCCAATGCGGATCCCAGAGACCTTCGCCAATACCGTGAGCGGTTAATGCGCTATCGTCAGGCCAACGCGGTGTTCCGGTTGCAATCATGAAGCCTTTTGCGACCATGGCTCACCTCTGTTTGGGAGTGGGCCTTTTGCTTCCCGTCCAGGCGGCGACGAACGAGATGCCGGAGGCGGAGCACGCCGACGGTGGCACCCGCATCGGTGGCGTGCATGTAGACAGTCGGCAGCGGGTGCTTTCCATGGACGGGTGGGTCAATATGCAGGAAGGCGGCCCGGTGGAGTATCTGATCTGCGGGCCGCGCGGCAAAACGCATGAGTCGGTTTTTGTGGTCGAGGGCAGCGTCACCGATCTGCATGCGGCCTTCCTCCTGCTCGGCGTACAGCCCGGGCAGGGCCCGACGGATATCGGCCGCGGCCAGCCGGTCGGCCCGGAATGTCTGATCTGGGTGGAATGGGAGGAAGACGGCGAGCGGCGACGCGAGCGGGCGGAATCCTTTATCCTCGATCTGCGCAATGACAAGCCATTGCCCGACACGGGCTGGGTCTTTACCGGCTCCATCATGCGGGAGGGCCGCTATATGGCGACGCTGGACCAGAGTTATGTGGCGACCTATTGGGACCCATGGGCGGTCATCAACATCCCTCTGGACGTGGGGGCGGACGATACGCTGCTGCTGATCAACGAAGCCGCCACACCTCCGGAGGGCACCCCGGTGCGCATCTTCTTTGAGTTGCCCCCGCCGCCGCCGCGCGAAGAGGCTGAGTAGGCAGTCGTTTCCGGCCCTCACCCGCCAGGCGGCGTGGGCCATTCGCCGGATTGGGCGTTGCGCAAAATGGTCTTGGTGTCTTCAGGGAACGAGTTGTTGAGTATCCATTGAATGAAGCCGGGCTCTTTCTGCAGTAGGTCCCGCAGGCGCCGTCCCTGGTTGCGTCCGAAATTGATGACGATTTCGCCGTCGGACCACTTCAACCTGCCCATGGCGTCGACCCATGCGTCGTCGCGCGGATTGCAGTAGGCGTGGAGCGCGTCCAGGTCGCGCGGCAGGTCGGGATAGCGTTGCAACTGGCCCTCAATAACGCGGACGGTGGCCAGGGCATCCTCCATGGCGCCATGCGCGCCCGTATGCGATTCGCCCGCATAGAAGCGCAGAGCGGCGGACAAATCGCGCGGCTCGCGCTGGTGATAGATGCGCTGCGCATCGACAATCCGTCGCCCGGAGAGGTCGAACGGGACCTCCGCGCGTTTGAATTCTTCGCCGAGCAGAGGCAGGTCGAAGCGAAGCAGGTTGTAGCCGCCCAGATCGGCATCGGCGAAATCCTCGGCGACCGCGCGGGCGATCTCCGAGAAGGGCGGGCAGTCTTTCACGTCTTCGTCGGTAATGCCGTGGATGCGGGTCGACTCGCTGGGAATCGGCACGCCGGGGTGCACGCGATATCCGCCAGACGCGCGTTGGCCGTCGGGCAGCACCTTGACCCAGGCCAGGTCGATGATGCGGTCCACCCGCCAGTTGACGCCCGTCGATTCGATGTCGAAGACGAGCAGGGGACGGTCCAGGTTCAGGTCGAGCGGGTTCATGGAAATCGGTGGTGGTATATCGGGGCATCCGGCAGGGTTGCCGCACAGTGGCCAATGTGTGCGGTCGGGTCAATGCACGAATGAGGATTCTGCTGAAAAACCGCAGTGGTGGGGCGCCGGCCCATTCCGCTTAACCTTGTCGCAAGCCTTGTCGCGAGCCTTGTCGACCAACAGCACGCGGTTTTCGAGCATTCTCGACAAAGCTCCCTCCAGAGGCGGGCCAGGCACAACAAAGCTCACGACAAAGGAGAGGTAGAGAAAGAGCGGAGGGGTCAGTCCCGGCATGCGTGCAGCATAATGCCAGTCCCGTGCGCTCCCCGGCATGCAGTTAGAGGCTGGTTGCGAGCGTGGTAACCCGTGAGCGATTCCGACAGCGAGGTCTTGCGCATATGCCGGGACTGAACCCTGCTTCCCTTCCCGCCGCAGACACGTCCTTTCGGTCTTCGTCTGGTGTTTCCTGAACCCGTAGCGGGTCCCGTCTCTCTTGGTTGGCTATGGAAGCCATTTCGGGCTCGGTCTGTTTGTAGCAGAGATGCGATAATGGACTTTCGGATCGTCCCGTCGGACTCCCTTCGGTCCGCTCCGACGAGTCGTAGTCCAACGGACGTAGAGAGTCGATAGGAGCCAAGCCATGCGGTATGCCACTGAAAAGAAACTGGCAGAACATGTAAAGGCGCTGGGCGAGAGCGCAGACCCGGCGGTCTTTGGCGAACTGGCGGAGTCGTGCCGCTCCGCTTCGCCACTGGTGCGGCGACTGGCAGCCTCCGCACTGGGGAAACTCGCCGGGGTGGTGGAAGGGCCGGCTGCGGTGGATGCCCTGCTGCCACTGCTCGCCGACGAGCATCCGCAAGTTCGGCAATACGCTGCCAAAGCTCTTGGCGCCTTCGCAACGGCAGCCGAAAAGGCGCTGCCCGCGCTACGCGACATGTTGCGCAACCCCGCGGAGCGCGATTATGTCAAACGCACGGTGACCGCCGCCGGTCTGGCCATCAAGGAGGCGGTGGAGATCGCGCAAAAGAAGGCCGTCCACCATTGCCGGCGCTGCCACTGCATCGTGGACCCAGACGAATACGCCCGTAGCCAGCGCTTCTTTCAGCGCACCCTCTGCGATGCCTGCTTCGACGAAACCTGCACCGAACGGCGCAACAAGGAAATCCGCATTGAAGACCAGAAGAATATCCGGACCCTCGACGGCACCCTGGTCCAGTCCGACGGCGAACGGCGGATTGCCGACTGGCTGACCGCACACAACGTTGCGTACCGCTACGATGGACGGCTGCGCATTATTGAAGGCTTCCAGGTCCGGCCCGATTTCTACCTGCCCGAACACGATGTCTACATCGAGTACTGGGGCATGGATACGCCGCGCTACATGGCCGGTATGTACGTGAAGCAAGACCTCTACATGCACGCCGGCAAAAAGCTGATTTCCCTCTATCCCAAAGATAAGCCGAGACTCGACCAAGTACTCATGGACAAACTGGCGGCATTCGGATGGTCTCCGAAGGCGTGTCCGCCGGAGGCGTGAGCGGATGATGGAAACCAACGCGGCCATCGAACTGCTGCCCGTTCGCATGCTCAATGAGTACGCGTACTGCCCCAGGCTATTTCACCTCATGTACGTCGACGGCCGCTGGGAGGACAACGCCAACACCGAAGACGGCCGCGCCGTGCACCAGCGCACGGGGAAGAAAGGGGTCGGTCTATGAATGGTGACATTGCCTCGCTCGCCACCGGATGCCAGCAATAAGAGCTGCCGCAACCAGCGCCATGCCGGACTGATTCCTGGCGACGCCGACTCGCGTTTCGGGCTGGAGGAGATTCAGCGTGTTGAGGGGGACGCAGAGACGGAGTGCATGCGGGCAGGGGCCGTATTGGGTGTGAGGGAGGGTGATGCAAGGCGTTGTCCTTCCTTTTCGATGGCGCGTGGCGCCGGAACTTTTGTTCCATCGTGTGGAACCTTTTCTCCATCGAATGGAACTTTTCTTCCGGGACAGCCGCAGCCGCATGGAGGGGCGCCTGCCCGGGCGGGAGGCGGGTCCGTACAGATGTACATTTTATGGATCGTCAAGTCTGTGTGGGTGAGACTTGGAAAGCGGGGAGGCGGTTGCGGCCCGAAACGCTTCACGGACCGCCGGCAGCCGGGGCAGGGGTGGAAGGCTGCGCGCCAGAGCGTCTCAAGGCCGCGCCGGCCGCAGCAATTCTCATTATGGCCGTTGCCGCCTGAAGGCGGGACTACAAACGGGCGAAGACCCGGCGAAAAGCTGTTCGTAGTACCTGCTTCAGTAGGCCCGAAGAACCCGTTCCAGGCCATACTGACAATTGCCGCGCCGGGCGTCTGTTGCATTGACACCGCATCTTCGCCAGCACTAGGCTCGGCCCGCTTAAAGAGGGAAAGGACAACGTGTCCATGCAGTAGTCGAGGAGCGGCCCGAAGGGCGCTTCGTGTGTGTTGGAACAGGAAAGGAATTCATGAACTCAGCTCTTCTCTTCGCCGTGGCCGCGAGCGGTGCGTTGGCGCTTGCGTTTGCCTTCTATAAGTCCACCTGGATCAACCAGCAGGACCCTGGAACGGATCGCATGAAGGAGATCGGCGCTGCCGTGCGCGAAGGCGCCATGGCCTTTCTCTCGCGCGAGTACAAGGTTCTATCTATCTTCGTTGTCGTGGTGGCCGTGTTGCTGGCCGCTGTGAACCAGGGGTATCAGCGGTGGGTTGCGCTCTCTTTCGTGGTCGGCGCGTTGTGCTCGGGACTGGCGGGCTTCTTTGGAATGCGCGTTGCGACGGCGTCGAACATGCGCACGACACAAGGGGCACGCACCAGCCTGGGCCAGGCCCTGATGGTGGCTTTCTCCGGGGGCACGGTGATGGGCATGTGCGTGGTGGGGCTGGGTGTGCTGGGGCTTACGGGGTTGCTCCTTGCTTACACCGGCGCCTTTTCCGGGCTGATGGCCGAGCAGGGCGCAGTTGTGGCGCTGCGAGGCACGATTCTGCCGATCCTCAGCGGGTTCTCGCTGGGCGCATCCTCGATTGCCCTCTTCGCCCGCGTGGGCGGAGGCATCTATACCAAGGCCGCTGACGTTGGCGCCGACCTGGTCGGCAAAGTGGAGGCGGGCATTCCGGAGGACGACCCGCGTAACCCTGCCACCATTGCCGACAACGTGGGCGACAACGTCGGGGACGTGGCCGGAATGGGCGCGGACCTTTTTGAGTCCTATGTCGGTTCGATCGTCGGCGCAATGGTCCTTGGCGCGGCGGCCGGTTCGGTGGAACTGGTGATGTTGCCCCTCCTGCTGGCGGGCGTGGGGATTATGGTCTCGATTGGCGGCACCTTCCTGGTGCGGACACGCGAAGGCGGTAATCCACAGACGGCGCTGAACATGGGCACCTTCGGGGCCGGCATTGTTATGGCCCTGCTCACCTTTCCGATCTGCCGCTGGGTGGTGCCGGCGGATGCCGCCATTACTGCGGTCGGGATCTTTGTGGCGACGATTGCCGGTCTCGCCGCGGGCATTGCGATCGGCGTATCGACCGAATACTACACGGCCGAAAGCAAAGGGCCGGCCCGAAAGATAGCGAAGCAGTCCGAGACCGGGCCCGCCACAAACATCATCGCGGGCCTGGGCACGGGCATGATGTCGACGGCCGCGCCCATCGCCTGCCTTGTGGCGGCCATTCTCATCGCGTCCCATTTCGCCGGCCTGTACGGCATCGCGATTGCGGCGCTTGGCATGTTGGCCACCACGGGGATTCAGTTGGCGGTGGACGCCTATGGCCCCATCGCCGACAACGCGGGCGGCCTTGCCGAAATGGCCGAGCTGCCGAAAGAGGTGCGTCAGCGCACGGACAAGCTCGATGCCGTGGGCAACACGACCGCGGCCATCGGCAAGGGTTTTGCGATCGGCTCCGCGGCGCTGACCGCACTGGCGTTGTTCGCCGCATTCCGCGAAACGGTCGGCATTCAGGTGATCGACGTGACAGAACCGACCGTGATGGCGGGGCTCTTTCTCGGCGCTATGATGCCGTTCCTGTTCAGTGCCTTTGCGATGGGCGCGGTGGGCCGTGCGGCCTTCGCCATGATTGAAGAGGTGCGGCGCCAGTTCAAAGAGATCCCCGGGCTGCTCGAAGGCACCGGCAAAGCGGATTATGCACGGTGTGTCGACATCTCCACGGCGTCGGCGATTAAAGAGATGACGGTTCCGGCGCTGCTCGGCGTGCTTACACCGGTGGTCGTCGGCTTTTTCGGCGGCGCACACATGCTCGGCGGGCTGTTGGCCGGGGTGACCGTCAGCGGCGTCATGATGGCCCTCTTCATGTCGAACGCGGGCGGCGCCTGGGATAATGCCAAGAAGTACATCGAGACCGGCGAACTGGGCGGCAAGGGCTCCGAGGCCCACAAGGCCGCCGTGATTGGCGATACCGTCGGTGACCCGTTCAAGGATACCGCCGGGCCTTCCCTCAATATTCTCATCAAACTCATGAGCGTTGTGGCCCTGGTCATTGCTCCGCTCCTGAAGCTGGCCATGGAAAACGCCCCGTAACCGGCTGCGGGGGGCATGCGAAAAAGATAGAAATTCGCTATATACCGTTAAGTCAAGCGGTGTACCTTATTGGCATGGAAAAGAACTCCGCACCGTACGCAGGTCCCGTGGCAGGCCGCCCGGCTTCCTGCTCGACGCAGCATGTGCTGGTGGTTGACGACGATGCCCGGCACCGCCGTCAGCTCGTCGGCTACCTGGAAAATGCCTCTTTCAGGGTGACGGAGGCGGAGCACGGCGATGTCTGCCTGCAGCGGCTGGAAGCCGAGCCGCTGCCGGATATGCTGCTGATCGACCTGGCCCTGCCGGGGCTTTCGGGCATTGCCCTGCTGCGCGAAATCCGGCGCCGCTGGCCCTTGGAGATGCTCCCGGTGATTGTTGTTTCCTCCGCCAGCCATGTCGAAGACGTGGTCGCGGCCCTGGATGCGGGCGCGAACGATTATGTCGCCAAACCCTTCGAACTCGCGGTGCTTGCCGCGCGGATCCGCTCGATCCTGCGGGGCATCGAAGATATGAGCAACCTGATCGACGCCGAGCGGCAGCGCGTCATGCTCGAGTCGCTGGGCGCTGCCTGCCATCACATGGCGCAGCCCATGAGTGTGGCCAGTGCGCAACTGCAGATGGCGCTCGAGGATCTGGGCTCGGTGCCCGACGATCTTCGGGAGAAATTAGGGGAGGCCTCCTCCTACCTGCGCGTCGCTTCGCGCATCCTGCACCGCATGCAGGAGGTGGGAGAGTATCGCACTGTGCCGTATTGCGAGAACCGCCGCATCGTGGATCTCACGCCAACGGAGTTCTCGACGCAGTGGAGCGATGAACCGGAGCCGGATGACCCCCTTGAAGAAGCCGTTGCGCACGGAGCCGTCTGAGCGCCGGGGTAGCATGCTGAAAGTAGGGGGAGCTTCCAGCTCGCGCCTTCAGCTACCCCGCTTTTCCGATTGATGGAGAGATCGGTGTGTACGAGTACGGGGTCGAATGACGAGATCGGCGTTCATTATTCCCGGTCAAGGTTTCCGGCGATCATGGAGAGCAGCGCTTCGCCGTACCGCGCAAGTTTTGCCGGCCCGATGCCGGGAATTGACTCCAGGTCGGTCCATGTCTCCGGGCGCCGCGCCGCGATTTCGGCCAGGGTCCGGTCTTGCAGCACGGTGTAGGCAGGTTTGCCCGCGGCTTTGGCCTGTTTTGTCCGCCATTGTTTGAGTGCCTGGAGAAGGGGTGCGTCCGCGGCTGAAACGGCGGGGGCCGAGCGTGACGCCTTCTTTGTGAGCGGTGCGGTGGCTCTTGCGGATGTGGGCCATACCAGCGAGGGCTGCGTCTGACGCTGCATCACCTTTCTGCCCCGCTCGGTGAGGGAGGCGAGCGGGTATTCGTTGCCTCCGATTTCGATGCAGCCGTCCTGCAGGAGCGCGTCGAGTAACTCCCGGGCAAAGCGTTCGCCACGCTCGCTGAAGAGCCCGAAGGTGGAGAGTCGGTCCAGCCCGCGATCGACCACCGGCCTCGCCTGCGAACCGGCCAGGACCTGGGCGACGCGTCCGATACCGAACCGACCGTTCATGCGCGCCACACAGCTCAGGGCCTTCTGCACGTCGAGCCACTGCTCCTCGCTGAGTGGGCGCTGCCCCGCGCTGCGTCGGCGCGCGCAACGGTCGCAGTTTTCGCACCTCGCGGGCATCTGCTGTTCGCCGAAGTAGGCGAGGATGAAGGCATGGCGACAGGTTCGGGCGTCGACATAGCGGAGCATGGTATCGAGTTTGCGCCGGTCCCGCTCCTTCTTCTTGTCGAGATACTGGAAGGAGTTGCCGAGATCGGCCAGGTCCGCGCCGGGGGCCAGTCGCGTGGTGTAACTTTCTGTGCCGCTGCGCTGCCGCTGGATGAGACCGACGCGTTCGAGCAGGGCCAACGCGGTGCGGACCATCATTTCGTTCTTCGCGCCGGGCAGGTGGCTGGCCCATTCGGCCACGGTGCATTGAACGGGTTCGTCGGCGCAACTCCGGCGCAACAGGTCCCACACGCTCTGGACCTGCGCCCGCGTCGGGTTGGCACCTTCCAGGAAGAATTCCTGCGTACGGACATCGGCATAGTTGAAGAGTAACTCGCACCAGGCAGGGGCGCCATCGCGCCCGGCGCGGCCCACTTCCTGATAATAGGCTTCCAGGCTGCCGGGAATGTCCCAGTGCATCACCGTGCGCAGATCGCCGCGGTCGACGCCCATTCCGAAGGCGTTGGTGGCCGCAACCACCGGCGCCTTCCCGCTCATGAAGCGGTCCTGTACCCGCTTGCGGTCGGTGTCGGCCATGCCGCCATGATAGACCTCGCAGGCGCGACCTTCCGCCTTGAGCAGGGCCTGCACGCGTTCGACCTGTTTGCGGGTGGAGGCATAGACGATGCCGGTGGGATAGGTGTCGAGCACGTCGAGGATACGTCCCAGTTTGGCCTGGTGCGTCGAGGTGCGGGTCACTGCGAGGTGCAGGTTCGGCCGTTCGAACCCATGCACGGCCACGAGCGGCGCCTTGCGCGGTGTGGCGCCGAGGCCGAGTTGTTCGACGATGTCGGCGCGCACATCGGGTGTCGCGGTGGCCGTCAGGGCCATGATGCGGGTCTGCGGCATGGCCGCGAGCACAGGCCGCAGGCGCAGGTAGTCAGGCCGGAAATCGTGGCCCCATTGGCTGATGCAGTGCGCCTCGTCGACGGCGACCAGCGAAACGTCGATGTCGCGCAATCGCTCGCGAAAGGCCTGGTTCTGAAAACGCTCCGGGGCCACATAGACGAGTTTGAAGGTGTTCCGGGCCATGGCATCCAGGCGATGCCGCATTTCGTCCCAGTTCAGGGAGCTATTCAGAAAAGTGGCGGGCAGCCCGCGCGCCTCCAGCGCATCCACCTGATCTTTCAT
>SLOV01000219.1 GCA_007132345.1 Kiritimatiellia bacterium | reverse complement strand
GGAAAAACTTTTGTATTGTTCAGCACCAGCAGATCGCCCGCCTCCAGGTAGTCGGGCAAGTCCCGGAACCGACGGTGGTCCACCCCACCGGTGCGCCGGTGGAGCACTAATAGACGGGAGTCGCTTCGGCGCTCGGCGGGGCGCTGGGCGATAAATTCTTCTGGCAATTCGAAATTAAAATCGTTAGTCTGCATTCCCCATCGGCACCGATTCGGGCTCCAACCTGTTGTTGGGGCGATTGTGCGCCGTTCTTGCACTCCCGCGGTAGCGGAACAGGCCCGTGCATCGTGCGCGGCTCGTCTTATACGGGAGGCAAGGTCAGGTGTACAATAGGGAACGAATGGTGAAAGTGAGTGCCGAGCCACGTGGGAGTGCACCACGGGAAGAAGCGGAACTAAAACGTACGTGAAGAGAGGATATCGGAATATGAGCAACTGGATTCGCAAGGTTAAGAAAGGGTTCACTCTCATCGAGCTGCTGGTCGTCATCGCGATTATCGCGATTCTGGCTGCCATCTTGGTGCCTGCGGTGAACAGGGCGCTGATCGAAGGTCGTCTGACGACGTTGATCAACAATGGACGAAACATTTACCTCGCGATTACCTCCGAGGAGCTTGCCGGCACTGTGGCAGGAACAACGCCGTGGCCGCAACAGATCGGCGCCTTGAATGTCAACGATGGGAGGCGGGTTTTTCCGAGTACCACGGAATACTTTGCCTGGCTTGTTACAAACAGAGTGCTCGCCGTTGACTTCAGTTTCTTTTCTGCGCCGGGAATGGGATCGGAGCCTACGACCGATGCAGCCAGGTTTGTTGCCGAGGATGGCGGCCCACAGGGCGCGATCAACGCGTGGGCCGTAACCGTGGGCGTCGGCACCGCCACACGAGACACCGCTCCGGTTGTCTTCACCAGAAATGTGAGACTGGCGAACAACGGTGCCCGAATGACCAGACTTGGCCCGAACGTGGTCCCCGACCTGCATGAGCGCGAAGTTCCCTTCGGCGACCGTGGTGGCGTCGTGGTCCTCAAAGGGGGTAGTTCCACGAAGCTGTCCAGAGGCTTTTCGACCAACCAATTCAATGCCGCCGGCGCCACGAACCTTGTGCTCTATCCCAAGGCCGCTGCGATCAACTGATCTTTCTGCCCTTAAATCGACTGTAGATCGTGACCGGCGGGCCGTGTGCCCGCCGGTCTTTTTTTCACTGCCGGTGGCGTGCCTTCCTGCTTGTGTGCCGCCGCCTGCGCTCGCTACTCTCCAGCCGTCATGTGCGGAATCGTTGGATATATCGGGCCGGCGGATAGCGTACCCATCCTTGTCGACGGGCTCACACGACTGGAGTATCGCGGCTACGACTCGGCCGGCGTGGCCGTCCTTCAGGATTCGCGTCTTGAAATCCGCCGACATACGGGACGCCTCTCCAACCTTGAAGCAAGCATGCAGCAAGCGCCGCTCACCGGCAGTGTCGGCATCGGCCACACCCGCTGGGCCACGCACGGGGCGCCAAGCGAGAAGAACGCGCACCCGCATACCGATTCCACCGGGCGTATTGCGGTCGTACACAACGGCATCATCGAGAACTACCAGGCACTCAGAAACGAGCTTGCAGCCCGGGGGCACCGCTTTCTCTCCGAAACCGATACCGAAGTCATCCCGCACCTGATCGAAGACGAGCTTGCCGCCGGCGCAGCCTCCATGCTGGAAGCCATCCGTCGCGCCCTGGCTCGTACGCGCGGCGCCTACGCCCTCGGCATCGTCTCGCTGGACGAACCGGAAACGCTCTACGCCGCGCGGCTGGGCAGCCCGCTCATAGCCGGGGTCGGTGACGGCGAGTTGTATATCGCCAGCGACGTGCCGGCCATTCTCAACCGCACGCGGCAAGTGGTCTACCTTGGCGACGGTCAGATTGCGACACTCCGCCGCGAAGGGCTCGAACTCGTCGACATGGCCGGCAAGCCAGTGGCCGCCGAAGTTCAGACCGTAGAACTCGAAGCAGAAGCCGCGGAACGGGCCGGGTTCGAGACCTTCATGCTCAAGGAAATCCATGAGCAGCCGCGCGTTTTGAGGACCCTCCTGAATCTGCACCTTGGCAACGGCCAGCAGGACACGCCGGAAATCCTGGGCTTCGACGCAGATTACTGGCGCTCCCTGCGGCGGATCATGGCGATCTCCTGCGGCACGGCCTATCACGCAGCCATGTATGGTCGACTCCTGCTCGAAGGTCTCACCGGCCTGGCCGTCGAAACCGATCTCGGCAGCGAGTTCCGCTATTCCAACCGCAAGATCGACCCGGCCACACTGGTGCTGGCGGTGTCCCAGTCCGGCGAAACCGCCGATACACTCGCCTCCGTGCGGATGGCGCACGAGCGGGGCTGCCGTCTGCTCTCCATCTGCAACGTCGCCGGCAGCTCCCTCGTGCGCGAGAGCGATCATGTGCTTTACACCCACGCCGGCCCGGAGATTGGCGTCGCCTCCACCAAGGCCTACACCGCCCAGCTCATGGCCCTGGCCCTGCTCGCGCTGGCAGTGGGCCGGGTCCGCGGCGACATCGCACCGGAACTCGCCGACGAGATGATCTCCGATCTGCGCGCCGTGCCGGATGCGATCCACTACGTCCTGAATCGGGCCGAAATCATTCGCGAAATCGCCGAAAAACACCACGATGGTCCCAGCTCCCTCTACCTCGGCCGCCGCTACAATTTCCCCACCGCACTCGAAGGCGCGCTGAAGAACAAGGAAATCTCCTACCAGCACGCCGAGGCCTATGCCGCGGGTGAAATGAAGCACGGCCCCATCGCCCTCATCAACGAGTACCTGCCCGTCATCTGCATCTGCACACGGACGCGCGACGAAGTCTACGAGAAGACCATTTCCAACGTCCGCGAGGTCGAGGCCCGCGGCGGGCGCATCATCGCCATCGCCACCGATGGCGACACGGAAGTTGCCGACATCGCCGAAGACACGATCTACGTGCCACAGACGCGCGACGAGTTCTCTCCCATGGTCAACGTGGTGGCCCTGCAACTCCTCGCCTACTATGCCGCCCAGGCCCGTGGAACGGACATCGATAAACCGCGCAACCTCGCCAAAAGCGTGACCGTGGAGTAGCCCACCATGGCGCGCTTCCGTATTCGCGGCGGAAACCCGCTGAATGGCCGGTTCCAGCCAGCCGGCAACAAGAACGCCGCCCTGCCCATGCTCGCGGCCTGTCTGCTGACCGACGAACCGGTGACCCTGCACAACGTGCCGTTCATTCAGGATGTTGAAGTGATGCTTCAGCTCCTCTCGGCCCTCGGCGTCGAGGTGCGGCGCGAAGGAACCACCGTCAGCCTAGAGGCCGCCGGGGTGAAAGCCACCGAACTGGATCCCGACCTCTGCCGGCGCGTGCGCGCCTCGATTCTGCTCGCTGGACCGCTGGTGGGCCGGTATGGCAGCGCCACTTTTGTTCCGCCGGGCGGCGATGTCATCGGGCGGCGCCGGCTCGATACGCACTTTTACGGGCTCACGAAAATGGGCTGCGAGGTATCGCTGGGGGAACGCTTCCGGCTCCATGCAGAGCGACTCCGGGGCGCCGAACTCTTACTCGACGAGGCGAGTGTCACTGCCACCGAAAACATCCTGATGGCCGCCGCGCTCGCCGAGGGGGTCACGACCCTCTACCACGCCGCCTGCGAGCCGCACGTGCAGGACCTCTGCGAACTGCTGGTGCGCATGGGCGCCCGCATCGAGGGGCAGGGCACGAATCGCATACGGGTTGAAGGCGTCTCGCGCCTTCACGGTGCGGAATGCACGGTCGGCTCGGATTACGTGGAAGTCGGCAGCTTCCTCGCCGCCGCCGCTGCGACCGGCGGCGCGTTGACGGTGCAAGGTCAGCCCGACGATCTCGCCCTTCGGATTCTGGGGCGATCCTTCCAGAAACTCGGCATCGTGTGGCAGTTCGAAGGGGACGTCCTGCGGCTGCCCGCGGAGCAGACGCGCGCCATCCAGAAGGATCTCGCCTCCGCCATTCCCAAGATCGAGGATGGCATCTGGCCCGCGTTTCCGTCCGATCTCATGAGCGTGGCCATTGTGCTCGCCACGCAATGCACGGGCAGCCTGCTCTTCTTCGAAAAGATGTTCGAGAGCCGCATGTATTTCGTCGATCGCCTCATCGAGATGGGCGCCCAGATCGTGCAGTGCGACCCGCACCGGGTGCTTGTGCAGGGACCGGCCGCGCTCCATGCCACGCATATGAGCAGCCCCGACATTCGCGCCGGCATGGCGCTGGTCATTGCCGCCCTCTGCGCGCGCGGCGAGAGTGTCATCGATAATGTGGCCATGATCGACCGTGGCTACGAGCGCGTCGACGAACGGCTGCGGATGCTGGGCGCCGACATCGAGCGCATTGCATGACGCCGCCCCAACCGGAGCGGCTCGGCTTCCCGAGCCGGAACAAGCGCGGCAGGACAGAAGCCGGACGCGGAAGCGCGTCCGCTCCATCATCGCACCCAACCGGAGCGGCTCGGCTCTCCGAGCCGGAACACGCGCGGCAGGACAGAAGCCGGACGCGGAAGCGCGTCCGCTCCATCATCGCACCCAACCGGAGCGGCTCGGCTTCCCGAGCCGGAACACACGCCATTGAACTAAAGGCACCTAATCCCCATCTGGGCTGGAGGGGCGAGTTATACGAGCCCGCAGGCGGGTGATTATGGCGCTGGGCATGATCTTTGGCGTTTGCGGCGTCCCCCGTGAGGAGGGACGTTGTCCCCCCAACGAGGGAACTCACGTCCGTGTAACTCCGCCCTCCATTTTCAAGACCCGCTCTGGTTCTGGGCTGGAGGGGCGAGTTACACGAGCCCGTCAGCGCGACGTCGGGGCAAGGGCCCAGCAATTCTCATTATGGCCCTTGCCGCCTAAAGGCGGGACTACAAACGGGCGAAAACTCGGCGGAAAACCTTTCGTACTACCTGCATCGGCAGGCCCGAAGGAGCCGTTCCGGGCCATACTGAGAATTGCTGGCAAGGGCCTGCTTCTGCTTGATGCTCTGGCCGGTTTCTGCCAAGTTGCGCCCCCTTTTGACTGAACCGAACCCGAGCGGAGATCTCGCCCATGAGCCGAAAAGCCCCCTGGATTACCTATCGCCCCGAACTCAAGGTGCTCGATTGCACCATTCGCGACGGCGGCCTGGTGAACGATTCGCACTTCTCCGACGACGTCGTCAAAGGCGTCTACGAGGCCTGCGTGGATGCCGGAATCGATTACATGGAGATCGGCTACAAGAACTCGCCCGAACGCTTTCCCGCCGACAAATTCGGGCCGTGGCGCCACTGCCACGAAGAGGATATGCGGCGTGTCGTCGGCGACCACAGCGCAGAGGACACCGGCCTCAAGCTTTGCGCCATGGCCGACGCCGGGGGCAAGAGCGAGTGGGAGAAACAGATCGGCCCCGCCAAAGACAGCGTATTGGATGTGATTCGGGTCGCCTGCTATGCCAACGAAATCTCCGAGGCGCTCGAAATGCTCGAGCACTGCAAAGAAATGGGCTACGAGACGTTCCTTAATGTCATGGCCATTTCCGTAACCGCCGACGCAGAGATCGATACCGTGCTCCGGGCCGCCGCGGATTCTCCGGCATCCACCGTCGTCGTCGTCGACAGCTTCGGGAATCTCTACCGCGAACAGGTTGACGGCCTGGTGCGCCGCTACCAGAAAGCGCTGGAAGGAACCGGCAAGGAAGTCGGTATGCACGCCCACAACAATCTGCAACTGGCCTTTGCCAACACAATCGAGGCCATCATTCTCGGCTGCAACCGCGTGGATGCCACGCTCATGGGCCTGGGCCGCGGTGCGGGTAATTGCCCCATGGAAATCCTGCTTGGCTTCCTCCGCAACCCCAAGTTCCAGTTACGCCCCGTTCTGAAAGTGATCCAGGAGCAGATCATGCCCCTGCGCCAGCAACACGACTGGGGCCCTTCAATCCCCTACATGCTGACTGGCCAGCGAAACATGCACCCGCGAACCGCCATCGCTTTCCGAAACGGAGAGGCCCCGGACGATTATCTGGCCTTCTACGACCAGCTCGTCGCGGATGTCTGATCGCCGCGCCCGAAAAACCTGGTGGGGGAATCGCTGCGTAAGGTCCGAAGCCGCGGACCGTTTATCGCACAGAAGTCCTATGTCCTCGAAAAATCCAACTTCTCAGCAATCCCTTGTGGCAATTCGCCTTCTCCCAGTCCTTGCTCTGGCATTGCTTGCGGGCTGCGGTAGGCCTTCTCCACAGCAAGGCGGTCCGCCGGAAGATTTTGCAGTTCCCGCAGTTGTCGCGCTCGTAGAGGCCGAAACCCTGAGAGAGCAAATTCGCCTGGTGGGCAGCTTGCAGGCCGTCGATGCTGTCGAAATTGCGGCCGAAACGGAGGGGCGCCTCATCGACATCGGCTTCACCGAAGGCGGTTACGTTGAGAAAGGCGATTTGCTCCTGAAGTTGGACCCCGAGATGCCAACCGCCCGCCTGAAAGAGGCCGAGGCGAGGTTTAGGCTGGCAGAGTCGGAACTGAAGCGTGGTCGCGACCTCGTCGAATCCGAGACCATTTCCCAGCAAGAATTCGACCGTCTTGTCGCCAACCAGCTTCAGGCCGAGGCTTCCCTCTCTGCCGCACGGCGAGGGTTGTCCGATTCGACCATTGTCGCGCCCTTCAGCGGTATGGTGGGCGAGCGCCGTGTCAGTATCGGTGCGATTGTGAGTCGCGGCATGCCACTCACCGAACTTGTGCGCCTCGACCCCCTCGAAGTGGAATTCCACGTGCCAGAGCGCTATTTCTCGCAACTCACCCTTGGTCTGGAAGTCGATGTCGAGACAGTTGCCCACCCCAACGAAACGTTCTCCGCCACGGTATCTTTTGTCGCGCCTACGCTCGACCTGACGACCAGAACGATCCTTGTCAAAGCGACCATACCGAATTCGGAGGGGCGTCTGCGGCCTGGCATGTTCGGCCAGGCATTGCTGTCGGTTAGAAATGCCGAGAACGCGCTCCTGATTCCGGAGGCAGCCGTCATCACATCCGTAGATGGTAGCACCGTGGCCGTGCTGGATGACGAGGATCGCGTCTCGTTCCGCCCGGTCACGCTCGGTTCCCGCGTGCCGGGGCGTGTGGAGATTGTTGACGGGCTCGAAGCTGGCGAGCGCGTGATCGTGGAAGGCCACCAGAAAGTCGGCCCCGGCTCCAAGGTGGCCATCTCCCCGGACTCCAGCCGATTCGGCATCCAGGCGCCGGACGACACAGACGAAGCGAACGCCGAGAATCATGCCCGCCTCGCGCCCTGATCGGCCTGTCGTTTCGCGTCTCCTGCCATGACCATCTTCGAACAATTCATTCGGCGCCCCGTTGCCACCATCATGCTGAGCGCCTCGCTCGTCGTGTTTGGCGTGCTCGGACTTACCCGTCTGCCTGTGCGGGAGTTGCCTGACATCGATCCGCCCGTGGTCACCGTTCTCACGGTCCTCCCCGGCGCCAGCGCCGAGGTGGTCGAGACCGAAGTGACCGAAGTCCTCGAAGAAGCCATCAGCAGCGCGGAAGGCATTCGACTGCTGACCAGTCAGAGCCGGGAACAGGTCAGCAACATCAGCGTGGAATTCCTGCAAGGGCGCGACGTCGATCTCGCCGCTCAGGACGTGCGCGACCGCGTTTCGCGCGTCCGCGGCCGTCTGCCGGACGACATCGAGGAGCCCGTCATCTCCAAACAGGACGCTTCGGCCCGCCCCATCATGTGGGTGGCCTTCTTCAGCGACCGCTTCGACACCCGCGAATTGACGCGCATCGCCGAAGATCGCGTCAAGGACCGCCTGCAAACTGTGCCCGGTGTCAGCTCCGTCATCATCGGCGGCGAAAAGCGGCTGGCCGTACGAATCTGGCTCGACCCCGATCTTATGGCAGCGCGCCGGATATCGGTCAGCGATGTCGACACAGCCCTCCGCACCCGCAACGTCGAATTACCCAGTGGGCGCGTGGAGAACATCGACCGGGAATTCACCATTCAAACCCGCGGCGAACTCACCACGCCGGAGGAATTCGAAGACCTGATCCTTCGCCAGACGGGCAGCCAGGTTGTACGGCTTCGCGACGTGGGCCGGGCGGAATACGATGCGGAAGACCTGCGGAGCGTTGCCCGCTATAACTCACAGCCCTCGGTCGGGCTTGGCATTGTCCGGCAATCCACCGCCAATACCCTGGCCGTGGCACAAGCCGTGAAAGGTCGCATGCAGGAGATCGCCCCCTCTCTGCCCGACGGCATCTCTTTCGACTTCCCATACGACGAATCGATTTATGTGGCTGCCGCCGTCAGGGAAGTGTGGCAGACCCTCGCCATTGCCTTCGGCCTGGTGGTGCTGACCATCTTCGTCTTCCTCCGCAATGTTCGGTCCACCTTCATTCCCGCCATCTCGGTGCCGGTATCGATCGTCACTACGTTTGGCATTCTTTACGTGCTCGGTTACTCCATCAATATCTTCACCCTGCTCTCCCTCGTGCTCGCCATCGGCATCGTGGTCGACGACGCCATTGTCGTGTTGGAGAACACCTATCGTCATATCGAAGAAGGAACGCCGCCGTTCCAGGCCGCCATCCAGTCGATGAGCGAGATTTCGTTCCCGGTCATTGCAACGACCCTTTCACTGGCTGCCGTGTTTGCGCCGCTTGTCTTCATCGGGGGCGTGACCGGGCGCCTGCTCACCGAGTTCGCCGTGGCATTGGCCACCTCGGTCATCGTGTCGAGTATTGTGGCCCTCACCCTTTCGCCCATGGCCGCCGCGCGTTTATTGAAACCGATCGACGAGATTCAGCACGGACGCCTTTTCCTCTACTTCGAACGGAAATTTGACGGCCTGAACCGCCGCTATCGTCGCGCCCTCGAATGGTCGCTGGGCCATCGCCTCGTCATCACGCTCGCCGCGCTCCTTTCCCTCGGCCTCGCATACTACTTCTGGGCACAGCTCGATCAGGAATTCCTGCCCGAGGAGGACAAGCGCCGCATGATCGCGCTCGTGCTCGCCCCGCAGGGCGCCACGCCGGAATACACGGATCGCATGATGCGGAAAGTGGAAGAGGAACTGCGCAACACGCCCGAAGTCCTCTCCTATTTCACAGCCACGGCCCTTCCGTTCGCCGGCCCCGGCGATCCCACCTTCGGCATCAGCTTCATTCGTCTCGCCTCCGAAGGCCGCTGGATTGAAGACGTGGTAGGCGGCCCCTTCGGTCTGGGGGCGCGACTGATCAGCAACGTGGAGGGAGCGATCTCTTTCCCGATCGTGCCGAAAGCGGTTGATCTTGGTTTTGGACAGCCCTTCGAGATGGTGCTGACCCACCCGGACCTCCTCCGCCTCAGCGAAGTCACCGGCGAAATCATCAGCCGCCTGCGTCAGGAGGGCTTCCTTGCGAACGTCCGCTCCAGCTTTGAATTGAATAAACCCGAAGTGCGCCTGTTAATCGATCGCGATCGCGCCGGGGCCCTTGGCATCTCCATTCTCGATATCTCCCGTACCCTCCAGATCCTGTTCGGCGGCCTCGACCTGAGCAACATCACGCTGGACGGAAAACAGTACGATGTCATCGTTCAACTTGAACGCGAACAGCGCATGCGCCCGGCCGACATCGAAAACCTCTTCATTCGCGGCGAGGCCGGCCAATGGACCCAGCTCAGCAATGTGGTCCGCCTCGAAGAAGGCGCGGGCCCGAACGAAATTCAGCGCTTCGAGCGTCAGCGCTCGGCGACGATCGAAGGAACCCCCATCGGCATGCCGCTCGGCCAAGCCATGGAAAGGGCCGAAGCACTCGTGAAGGAGATGCTCCCCGACGATTTCCGTTACGACTGGAAAGGCGACGCCCGCAACCTGCGCGAGGCTTCTTCGGACCTGTACATCTTCATGTTCCTCTCGATCGTAATCGTCTACATGGTGCTCGGCGCTCAGTTCGAGAGTTTCATCCACCCCTTCACCGTCCTGCTTGCCCTGCCGCTCGCCTTCCTGGGCGCGTTCGGCCTGCTTCATGTTCTGCAGTGGGTTAACCATTTTGGCACCGGTTTTCATGGCTGGGCCAACTATGCGCCTGACCCGCCGCGCATCGCGCATATTCTGTCAGCCCTGACCCCGCGTATCCCCTCCATGAACATGAATGTCTTCAGCCAGGTCGGCCTGATCCTGCTCATCGGGCTGGTCACGAAGAACTCGATTCTCCTCGTCGAGTTTGCCAACCAGGGTGTCGCGAAAGGCATGAAGGCACGCGACGCAATGTTGCGCGCGGGCTCCCTGCGCTTGCGCCCGATCCTCATGACCAGCTTCGCCACCATCGCGGGCATTCTGCCGATCGCGATCGGGTTCGGGCAGGCCGCGCAGAGCCGGCGGCCGCTGGGCGTTGTTGCCGTCGGAGGCATGATCACCAGCACCATTCTGACCCTGTTCGTCATTCCCGTCATGTACACCATTTTCTCCGATCTCGCCCTCAAGACCACCGGGCGCCCGGGCGGTATGCACCGGTATGGGCCGGGCCAGGAAGACGGACCCGTGGAGGCGGAGGGACAGCATGCCGATTGAATTTCGCCGCCTACCAAGGGTCGCCGGCATCGTCCTGTTGTGCGGCCTACTCAGCCAACCCGCACGGGCGGCAGAACCAACGGTTTTCTTGCCCGCCTCCATTGACCTGCGCGAATCCGCCGAACTGGCTTTGCGGCATAACCCCGCCCTGCGCAGGGCCGCAGAGCGGACTCTCGAACAGCGCGAAGCGATCTCGGAAACGCGCGCCGCCGGGCGACCGCGCCTGGATGCGGTCGGTAGCTACTCCATCGAAGAGCGGGACCGCGTCGGAGATTTCGGCGGCGGCTCGCAGCAGGATAACACCAGTTGGAATGCAGGGTTCGAGGCCGCTTCTTCCCTTTACTCCGGCGGCCGGTTCACGGCCGAAGTGAGCGCTCAGACAGCCCGGGAGCAGGCGCGGGGTGCCGAGCAGGCCGCGACCGCGAACGACGTATTGCTTGAGACCGCTTCCCGCTATTTTGCGGCGCTTCTTGCACGCAAGAATATCGTGGTGCAGGAAAAGGCCCTTTCGCTCTTCGAGTTGCAACTGCAAGTTGCGCAGAATCGCTTTCAGGCCGGGACCGGACCGCGCTTCGATGTACTGCAGGCGGAGGTCGCCCTGGCCAACGCGCGCCCGCCGCTGGTTCGCGCCCGCAACGCGGCCCGCGTTGCCGTCGAGGAACTGCGCCAGACCATCGGCCTGCCCTACGCGCCCGGCCAGAATGCCGAGGCGATCGACCTGGATCCCGACTGGCCCGAAGCCCTTCCGCTCGATCCGGTCGAAGATGCCATCGCCATGGCCATGGACAAGCACCCCACCCTGCGCGCCCTGGACAAGGAGCTGGATGCTGCAATCCAGCAGGTGCGCGCCACTCGCCGACAGCGCGCGCCGTCGGTGCAGGGGTTCGCCAATTACTTGTTCCAGAACGACCGCTTTGCCGAGGGCGACGATGTCCTGCAGGGCTGGGGTATCGGCGTTCGCGCCTCGCTCCCTATCTGGGACTCCGCGGCGATTCGAAGCCGTACCGGGCAGGCGGAAGCCCGGCTCCGGCAGCAGGAATTACAAAACGAAGAAACGGCCCTCGCCATTGAGGTCGACGTGCGCCGGGCCTGGTTCGATGTCGAGCAGGCAGCGGAGATCCTGCAAACCGCCGACCTGGTCATTGAGCAGGCGAGCGAAGCATTACGACTCGCGGAAAACCGCTATGCCGCCGGGGCGCTGACACAGCTCGAAGTGCTTCAGTCTCAACTCGCCTTAACGCAGTCCTTACTGGAGCGCGAAAGCGCCGCCCACGACTTCCACACGGCCTTCGCCCGATTACGTCACGCCACGGGCATTCCCCCCATCGGCATATAAGTTGAGTTTCGCCTCGATGGACCGGGTTTAATTGAGCACAAGAACGAGTGCAGTTGGTGTATATGCGGCTCACCGGGGACAGTTCGCCCCACCATGAGGCACTTGCACAGGAAGGTGGGGCGAGGCGTCTCGCCGAGCCGAGTCCTCCATTTGCTATCCTTCAGCGCAGTTCCAGTTTCAGGCGGAGATAACGCTCGCAAATGCGGTGGAAGACCACCATGGAATCAATGTCGATCCACTCGTCGGCCGCATGCAGGTTTCCAACAAGTGGCCGCGACATCTGAACGGGAATCCCATAGCGCCCGATGAAGCGCGCATCGCTGGCTCCCGCTTCCCGCACCATCCGCGCCGGACTTCCCGTCACCGCTTCGATAACCGCAAGGTAATCCGGATCGGGCTGCAGATGCGTGGGCTCGGCCTCGATAATTCTCTCCAAATGCACCTCCGGCCCGGCGGCCTGCGCGACACGCGCCCGCATCTGTGCCGCCGTGTATGGCGCCGGAAAACGGATATCGAGAATCGCTGAGGCCTCGGATGGAATCCGATTGCACGTACTGTTTTCCGTATCGATCACGGTGACGGCACAGGTCGCCACCGATTCGCCCGAATCGTCCGACTCGGGCGTGTCGAAAACGCTTCGCACGCGATGAAGCGCTTCCGAAAGACGATCGATCGCATTCACGCCGAGCCACGGCCGGGCCGCATGCGCCGCGGTTCCGAGCGTGCGCAACCGAAGATGCAGCAGACCTTTCTCGTCTACGGTCACCTCGTTCAACGAGCCGCCATCCGGCACGAGCGCTGTTCCACAGCGCAGGCCGACGGCATCGAAGAGATATCCGATGCCATGCTCCCCGCCCAACTCCTCGTCGGAGGTTACCGCGATACCCAAAGAGGCGCGCGGGGCGGCGTGGTGAATCGTGAGAAACAGATCGAGAAGAATCCCTAGAGCGCCTTTCATATCCCCCGCGCCGGGCCCAACGATGCGGCCCTGCCGCACCTCCGAGCGATAGAAGGCAAGGTCCGGGTGAGTGATGACATCAAGATGGGCGCACAGCAACACGGCCGGTTCCGACTCGCCCACCGGCATGGCCACGAGGCTGCGGTGCCCGGCGCTCTCGTACTCGTCTACACGGATCCCGTCGAGGGCATCGACATGGTTTTTCACGAATTCATAGCAACGGCGCAAGTCATCCGGACGCGACGGAATGCTCGGGATCAGGATCAAGTCTCGGGTCATGGCCACAAGCCGCTCACGCAGCAGCAGGTCGTCGTTAGTCGCGGTCATAATCGCTCTCCACACGCAGCACCTCGCGAAGGGTTTCCAGGAGCGCGCGTACACCGTCGAGTCTGGCGTCCAGGCACAAGAACTGGCCCTTCACCACCAGTCCCTCCGCGTCTGTATTGAAATTAACCGGCAGAACACCCCGCTGGTTCGTTGTAAGGTATAACAACCCGGCCCTCCGCAGTGCGGTCAGCAGATCTTCCGCCTGCACCGGCGCGCGAAAGCGGATATTCCGCATCAACCAGGCGCCGCCCGGCAGGAAACGGCGCGCCAGCAAGGCTGGATAGGTGGCGCCGGTGACTCTTGCGTTGATCTCGCAGATGCGTGCCTCGACCTCGCCGCCGCGCAGGGCCACATGAAAATCGACGCTGGCCGTGCCCCGATATCCCTGACCATGCAGCCACTGCCCCGCGATCCCGGCCTGGCGAAGTAGCTCGGCGGAAAGCCCCGGGTGCTCCGCCTCGTAAGGCAGTGGCGCCACGTTTCCCTCGTGGATGCTCTTGCCACTCAGGATCTGCTCGGTGATGTCGTACAGACTGATGCCCGCCTCGTCCAGAAACAGTTGCACACTCGGCGAACCAATCACACGAATGCCATCCACGGTATGGTCGAGCCAGCCCTGCACCAGACAGGTGCCTTCGTGAAAAAGGTAGTCTGGAATCGACTCCGGCCGGCGCAGGTCGAGACGAAGCAACCCGATGCCCGACGCACCGATCTGCGACTTCACCGCGGCGCGCTCGAACCCCATCTCCCGCAGGGCGTCGATGGCCTCGGCGAGTCCCTCGGGCCGCTCGATTTCGATGCCGACAAAAGTGGGTAGCCCGGCTTCGCGCAGATACCGGTGGAGGTTCAGCTTGTTATTTCCCGCACGGCTACCTTCGCAGGTGGTCACGGTCTTCTTGCCACAACGCTCGGCGACAAATTCCAGGCGCGCATCGGTCACAAAGCCGTCGATCCAGGGCGCTGCGTGTGCGGAAATCTCTTCCAGCAAGGCGCGTGCGGTGCGGGAAGGCGCGTTCGAGTCGAGAGATCGATATTCGTCGTGCGGAATCAGGAAGCGGCGTGGGAGGGAGAGCCCGAGTTCCTCCTGGTGATAGAGCAGCAAGGCCGCGTCCGGTTCCCGGTTCAACACCAACAGGCAGGGCCCGGATCGAAAGAGGAGTTGCAGAATAGGAACGAGTCGGCCCCCGTAGGTCTCCAGGGTCCCGACGGTCTTGCGCAGCGCCTCCGTCTCGTGCTCGTTACCGAAAAAGAGGGCCAGCAGGTTAGCGACAAAAACGGCCTGCCGCTCCCATAGCGGAGGCAATTCACCGGGCATTGACCTGACGGCAGGCGGTTGCACGACCTCTTCCTAATGTTTCTCCGCCCTCTCATCAAGTCTCAGGCACGCCTCTGGGCAAATCGAGACGTCCCCTCCGCTACATGCCACCCACCGTAGCCGCGTTGGCTACAACGTGGCCGAACAGGGTATTCCATAGATCGTTCCATTCGATGGAGGAAAGGTTCCATACGATGGAACCGGACTTCCACACAATGGAAGAACGGTTCCAGGAGCAGAGAACGTTTTGGGCTTCGGAGGGGGAACCGCGAATCCACAAATGAACGAATGGGGAGAGGGGTTACGTATTGTCCGCCTTTGTAGCCACCGCGGTTAGGGTGTGTTGATTTATTCGGCGCGCGGGCGGAATGTCCAAGCACCAGCGCGCCTTCGAGAAGGCGCGCTAGAAAGCGGGTTCGAGAACCCGCACTCCAAAATGTGGAGTGCGCTTTCTTGAAAGCGCTTTTTTCCGGGGGTTCTTGAACCCCCGGGAGCTCAACGGATGAAACCCTATTCACGGATCGGTGAGGTTCACCGCTCTGCATGCCGCATACAGACCCTTTGCCCCGTTTCCGCCCCGATGTCAGGATGTGCGGCCCGACCCCTTCTTCCCCCGAACCCACGCTGTTCCCCCCGTCTGCCCGCACTCAAGATGATTGACGCCGCGCATCGATTACACTACTGTAATACCAAAAAGTATCGATGGAGGCATCGTTATGCATAGAGTAACCGTTTCACCCAAGTTTCAGGTCGTTATCCCCCGCCCCGTGAGGGAGCATTTGCAACTTCGCCCGGGGCAGAAGATGCAGGTGATCGAGCATTCGGGGCGCGTTGAGCTGATCCCGGAGCGGGATATCTCCGAGTTGAGGGGGTTCGTGAAGGGGATCAACACGGACGTCGTACGGGAGGCGGACCGGGTATGAACGTTGTCGATTCATCCGGTTGGCTCGAGTATTTCGCCGGCGGCAGAAACGCTTCGCGTTTTGCAGCGCCTCTTAAGGAGGTGGATGAGCTGGTGGTTCCGGCTGTGTCCATCTACGAGGTGTTCAAGGTTCTCCTTCGCGAGGTGGACGAAGATGCAGCCTTGCAGGCTGTGTCCGCCATGCAGCGTGGCCATCTGGTGGACCTCACGCCACAGCGCGCCATGTCGGCTGCGGCCTTAAGCCTTCAGCATTCTCTGCCCATGGCAGACAGCATCATGCTTGCCGCCGCGCGTGAGCACGAAGCCACCCTCTGGACGCAGGATGAAGACTTCAAGGGTCTCGACAACGTAAAATATTTCTCCAAGAAGTAAGGATGGGCCGTGAGCGGGATCCACCTGGACACAAACGCCCTGATTGCGCTTCTGGAACCATCTTCGAAATTGATCGATCATCTCCGTCAACAGGCAACCAACCGACTTCTTCCATCGGTCAGTGCGATTGTCTGGCACGAGTTCGTGCGGGGTCCTTTGCTTTCGAATAAACATACTCTGGGCGTCCTGGGCTCCGCGCAGAGCCACGGACGTAACCTGGCTGATCAGGCCGAGCCTGGCACAACCTCCCACGAGGTGACCCTCTCGATCGGCTTTGCACCGGCCTCGAACATGGCAAGGTTCGCGGGATGATCGAAGGTGTAGAGCGGTTTGCCCACTGAAAGGGTGTAGCGGCAGAGCGCCTCCATCTTGCTGCCAGTCGCAGCGTGCGCCACGACCACCGCGGATGCAAGGTCCACGACCAGTCGGTTCCGTTCCGTTGCGGTTTGTGCGGTGATGTGCCGCACCGTGTTCGGGAACGGTGTCACCATAATCAAACGGCCATCCGCGACCGCCGGTCGGCAGTCTACCGGTTTCGACGGAATGTTCCGATACACCCCACGGGCCAGACACCAGATCACGGGATGCGGCGAGCGCACCAGGATGCGCAGGCACTCCTGCTCCATCGGCGAATGGAAGCCACTGATGACCGTAACACCCTCCTCGCGAAAGCGCCGGGCCAGATCGTACGTCTCCAGAATCAGTTTGCCGGGACACTTCACCGAGCAGAACAGAGCCACGGCAGGACGGCTCAGAATCGCTGCGTCGCCATAGACGTAGAGCGAGCGCTCCCTGGCGTCTTTGGGGGACGGGCCATCGTGATTGGTTGCCACGGTATAGGTGCCCGACGTTTCTCTCACGGTTGTCGGCAACAGCCCCTTCCTGCGCGCCGCCTTCATGAACCATTTCTGCATTTCGACGAGACCGCTATACTCCGGCTCGGTTTTAGGGGAGTTGGCCCCGATATCGAGCAACGCGTCGACCACGGTTGGATCGTAGTTCCAGTTCTTCAATTCCCGTCTGCGAATGCGCTCCAGTTCGGGGGCCGCGCGCATCCATTGCTCGCCGAACTGCTTCCACTGTGCCTGGGTCATTTCCGCCATGGCTTTCCCTCCAGAACCAGGCGGGCAACAGTAACCAGTTCCGGGCGCTCGACCGCTGCGCTCAATTGGCCGAGCCGGTTCAGAATGTAAGTTCGACGAAGCCGCTTGCCCTGACGAGCAACGAGCCCCTCAGCGTCCATCCAATCTCTTGGCCGGGCCGCGAAGGCCTTCATCACAAAGAGATCATCGGCCGAGCAGGTGGGCAGAACGATGTCCTTTGCAAATTCGAAAGGGGTTGCTTGGTCGATGATTTCCTCCTCGTAAGGGAACCCTGCAAGGGAGACGTCCACGGGTACACCGGTCGCCGTCTTGAGCAGCAATACCCGATGCCGTAGAGCAAGCTGCCTTGCTCCCGAAACGCGTTCTTTAAAGGCGGCCAACAGAGTCTCTATATGCATCTCCTCGCCGCCAAACCCTGTAAGCAGGGAGAAATCCGCGTCCTGCGTCAATCTGGGCTCCCCCCATCGCTGAACCGCCAGACCGCCGATGATGCAGAATCTCCAGTGCCGGGCTTTCATGAAGTCGCACACTTCCTTGGCGGCAGCGAAGATCGCATTCATGTCGCGCCCCCGCCCTGCCCGCAAACCGTTAAGCGATCCTTGTACGTTGCCGCGTGATTCTGCTCCTTCGCAACCAACAGGCGCCCCTCCGCATAGCTCTGGTTGTTGATCATCATCGCGGCTCTATTCCAGCGGACTCTCAGATGCCTGAAAGGATACACAATCGCGGCTCCGAAAACAAAGCGATCCCTCCTCTTTTCGAGGATGCCAACAAATTCAGCACCGTTGGCGTCGGCCTTATAGCCGCTACGGTCAGCAATTCTCATTATGGCCCTTGCCGCCTAAAGGCGGCACTACAAACGGGCGAAAACCCGGCGGAAAACCGTTCGTAGTACCTGCTTCAGCAGGCCCGAAGGACCCGTTCCGGGCCATACTGAGAATTGCTGCG
>SLOV01000078.1 GCA_007132345.1 Kiritimatiellia bacterium | reverse complement strand
TGGACCACCGTCGGTTCCGGGATTTGCCCGACTATCTGGAGGCGGGCGACCTGCTGGTGCTGAACAATACAAAGGTTTTTCCTGCAAGAGTTTACGGGAGGAAGGCGGCTACCGGCGGCAAGGTGGAGTTCCTCTTCCTAGAGGAAATCGAGCCAGGTCTCTGGGACGTTCTGATGAGGTCACCGCGGCGTCCACGGATTGGGCAAGTCGTCCTTCTGGACGATGAAAATCTGCGCGCAACCCTGGTCGAAGACGGTGACTTGGGCCGGGCGCGGGTGCGGGTCGAGCCCCCCGAGGCGCTGCTCCCGTTTCTTCAGCGCAGCGGGTCTCCCCCTTTGCCGCCCTATATCCGTCGTGCGGAAACGTTGCCGGAGCAGGCCCATGCGGATAGGGAGCGATATCAGACCGTCTATGCCGAAATTTCCGGAGCGGTGGCCGCGCCGACTGCCGGGCTGCACTTTGACGAGGAGGTCTTCGCCGCCCTGGATCGCCGCGGGGTCGAGGTGGCTCACCTGACGTTGCATGTGGGAATCGGAACGTTCCGCCCCGTGAGCGTCGAAAGCGTCCAGAACCACGTCATGGATGCTGAGCGCTATGAAGTAAGCGAAGAAACCGCTTCGCAACTCCGCGCATGCCGAGAGCGAGGCGGCCGCGTCGTTGCGGTAGGCAGCACCAGCGTGCGCACACTTGAAGCGCTTGCCTTGGAGGACGGCACCATTCGATCCGGTAGCGGACGCACCGATCTTTTTATCTACCCGCCCTACGAATTCCGGGTCGTTGACGCCATGGTTACCAACTTCCATCTGCCTCGCTCGACCCTGGTGATGATGGTGAGTGCGCTTGCGGGACGGGAGCGTATTCTGGCGGCATACGAAGAAGCGAAGCGGGAGGGCTACCGCTTCTTCAGCTATGGCGATGCAATGCTGATTCTCTAATGCGCCTGCCTGCGCCCATCCCGCCGCTAACGGTTCCGCCTGCCACGCCTCAGCGCCGTGCCGGGGGGTGGCGTACCGGCTTCGAGGACCTCTGGCGGATGTGGATCGAGCCAGTGGCTGTCGCGCGTTTCTTGATCGGCACGCTCCTGCTGAGCTTGCTGCGGCTTCCTTTCCCGCGGGCTGCGATTCTTCCTGGGTTCGTTGAATATCAGCCAGGATTCGCCCTGCTGCCTCTTCTTGGTGCAATGTGGGGGGCCGCCGGGTGTTGGGCCGCAGTAGCGTCAAGCCTGCTGACCGACGGATGGATGGAGCTTTCTCCCTCCCTGCGCTTGCCGCGGGCCGTCGGCATGTTCCTGGCCGCGCGCTGCGGACAGTGCCTGCTGGTTGCCGGGGGAGGCTCGGCGGGTAAGTGGGCAATGGCCTGGGACTTCACACAGATGCTGCCCTCCGCCGCTATCGCTGCGCTCTGTGTTGCGGGTGCGGCCGGGTTGTATCGCTACTACCCATTCGTCTACGTGTCTACGCTGTCCCTCTTGCAGCATCTCTTCTTTCTCATGCTCTTCTTGCCTCTCCTCTCGCGGGCGATTCGGTTTTCGCCTGAGGAGTGGGGCGGGCGTTGGCCGTTTCTTCTTCCTGTCGCCTCATGCGGCCGGGCGTCGCGTGCCGCAGGTACCCTGATATGGGTTGGCGCTGTGGGAGGATGGCTGACGACCTATCTGGTAAGCGGGTGGCTGGACGGCATCTGGCCACGCACGATCTACATCATTGGTACGGTTCCTTCCGGTTGGGCGCCGCGCCTGGCCTTGCCATTTATCCTCATCGCCGCCCTCGGCTGCTTCTGGCCGATTCCCGGCCAAGCATCACACCGTGGGCGGTCAAGCGCCTAGCGGTTCCCGACACATCGTGCGGCTCATCTCCCGGAGCGGCCCCGCTTCCGGGGCCGGCCCTGGCGGTGCTGGAAATTGGATCACGGCTGCTGGGTCCTGGAGCGGCCCCGCTTCCGGGGCCGGCTACAGCGGAACTGGAGTATGAGCACGGTTGCTGGCTCCCGGAGCGGCCCCGCTTCCGGGGCCGGCCCCATCGGCTGTTCTCGTGGTCTCGCATCGTCTGATTCGTTGCACGGAAGACCGCCTGAAGACGGGACTACAAACGCAGGCCATACGCTACCCGCCGCTTGTAGTCCCGGCTTCAGCCGGCGTGCCCAGAACCGAAGAGGCGTAGAACGGAGCGCGGCTGCACGGCCTGCTTGCCTCATGCCGGGTATTTGCCTTACAATCTCAAGGATAGTGCCCGCCATGAGGCGGATGCGTCTTCGTGTTGTCGTTGGGTTCTTCCAGGAGGTCGATCATGCAGACATTCATCTCTCGTACTTTGCGCCGCTGTCCTTCTCTACTTCTTTCCGCAGCCATACTCGTTCCCGTTGCGGTTCGTGCCGCCGAGAACGTACCGGTCGATGATGCCTCCACGTTTCAGGCGGTCACATCCAAACTCGATCCGGGAGGCAGTTTCTTCCTCTATCTGGCCACGGACGCCTTTCTCGGAGAGTTGTCCGCCAAGATCGGCGAACTGAGCCCACTGCTCTCGGATATCATCGCCGATGCGGCCATGCGCGACGTCGCGATGCAGGGCGTCGAGTCCATGCAGCGCTTTGTCCGTCGCACTGGCATCGAGGGCGTTGCCGGATTCGGCATGAGCGTCGTGCCTGTTGAGGCCGACCTGCATCGAATCCGGACCGTGCTCCACAAGGCACCGGATGCGGATGGGCACCTCTGGCGCTACTTCGGAACCGCGCCCCATCCCATGGCCGGCGCTTCGCTGTTGCCCGCCGACACCGTGGTGGCCTCCTTCGGCGATATTGACCTCGAAGGGATCTGGCAGGCGATTGTCCAACTTGCTGACGAAGCCAACATACAACCGGCGGTTTTGGCGCTGCGCGAGGCCTCCGAACAGGTGCGTCAGGCGACGGGACGCTCACTGGAGGAGCAACTTGCGGCCTTTGGCAAGGAGATCGGCATCGTCTTCACGCTCGATGCGGAGCAGACGTTCGATCTCGACCTGGACGACTTGCAACTGAAGGCCCTGCCGGAACCAGGGCTGGCCATCGCACTCAAGATGAAGGACCACGATCTGTACCGCTGGCTAGGTGAAGCGATGGCGGAACACCCGGACCTTCAGCGCGGTGAACACGGAGCCGACGCCTGGATGTCGATACCGGCGCCTGTGCCTGCACCCTTCCCACTGCAGCCGACCATCGGCAAGGTGGGCGATTACCTGGTGATCGCCTCCAGCAGTCGTCTGGTCGAGCAGATGGCCCGGACCCACGCCGACGCCTCGCTCGGGATTCAGGCCCAGCCGGAATGGCAGCACCTAGCCGCCGGGCTCCCCGAGGAAGGAAACGGGTTCAATTTCGTGAGCGCCCGCTTCGGGCAGGCCATCGAGAGAGCGCAACAGGCCATGATGGAGGACGTCATGCAGGATGCAGCGGAAGCGGGTGTGCCGCTGCCCGATTTCATGGCCATTCAGCGCTTCTTCGGCATTCGCATGGATGTGGCCAGTTATTCTGTATCGTGGATGGACGAAGAAGGCTGGCAATCGGTTGGCCATTCCACGGAAGACCCCGTCCTCGATATGGTGCGAACTCTCCTGCTGGTTCCGGCCGGCATGCTGGCTGGCGTCGCGATTCCCGCCGTAGCCAGCGGGCGCGAGCAGGCAACGCGCATTTCTTGCATGAATCAGATGCGCCAGATTTCCATGGGCCTGCTGATGTATGCCATGGAGCGCGAAGGAGAACTGCCGCCCCATCTTGGCGCATTGCGCCTGGTCGGGTTGGAGGACCCAAGCCACTTCGAATGTCCGGAAGCGCCATCGGGCATGCCGGTCACCTGGGAAGCGATTCGGGAAGGCCGCACTGCCTACGAGTATCTCGGCGCTGACCTCAACGCCTGGAGCGATGGCCCCGAAACCGTCGTCTTGCGCTGCCTGATCCATCGAACCGAAGCCCGGCTCGACGGGAGCGTTCTGAGCCCTTAGCCTTACCTCCAGAGCGGCTGCGCCGCAATACGTTCTATCCTTCACCCTGGTAGGTGGATACGGAATTCTGGAGTGCGGTGAGAAGCGAAGCACCGCACCGCCTTCCCGCTGTTTCAGGCAACGCACTTTCCGGCCCGCAAAACAACACCAATTCAACCGACAAATCCCTTCCGAGATCGGCGTAAAGTTGGTCCCCTTCGGCTCGCAAGCCTTTGACGAATTATGTATGTAAAAAAGAAGTTGAACTCCCGTTTTGCATGATATACGGTTGCGCTATGATCATAGATCGGCAAATAGCCAAGGAATTGCTTCTGCTGAAGACCGAGTACCCTGTGGTCACTATTCTCGGCCCAAGACAGTCGGGAAAGACCACATTGGCGAAGCATGCGCTGGCCGGTTACGAGTACTCGAATCTGGAAATTCCGGAAGTCAGGGAACTGGCTTCCCGCGATCCGAAGGCATATTTGAAACAGTTCAAGGGGCCGGTGATCCTGGATGAAATCCAGCGTGTGCCCGATTTGCTCAGCTATATACAAGCTTCCGTTGACACGAACCCGGAGCCAGGCCGTTTCGTGCTCACCGGCTCACACCAACTGATGCTGCGTCAGAGCATTGGGCAGTCTCTGGCCGGGCGAACGGCCCTTCTCACGCTATTGCCTTTCTCCGTCCGGGAGTTGGATGCCGCTGGCCTGCGATTCGATCGGTTTGAGGAGTATGCGCATCACGGATTTCTCCCGCGCATTTACGACCGGTCCATGCGCCCAACCACTGCCTATTCCAACTATTATCAAACGTATGTCGAGCGCGATGTCCGGCAGCTCATCAACCTGAAGGATGCTTCCGCCTTCGAGAAAATGATGAAGCTTTTAGCAGGGCGCGCCGGCCGCTTGTTGAACATGGCCTCCCTTGCCAGCGATGTGGGTGTGGACAGTCACACCATAAGGGCCTGGCTGTCGGTCCTTGAGGCCTCCTTTCTCGTGTTTCGATTGCCCCCATATTTCGAAAACTTTGGCAAGCGGGTGATCAAGTCGGCAAAGTACTATTTTACCGATGTCGGCCTGCTCTGCTTTCTCCTGGGTATTCGAACTCCTGAGCAGATCACACGGGATCCTCTCGTGGGGAGTATCTTCGAGAATTTGGTCGTTGTAGAGGTTCTCAAGGCCCGACTGAATCGAGGGCTTCTTCCCGACCTCTACTTCTATCGCGATAGTAACGGCAATGAAGTCGATCTTCTCTTGCCCGACGCCAGAAAGCTTCATGTGGCGGAAATTAAATCGGCCTCGACTTTTTCCTGGAGCCTGATAGATGGCCTTCGCCGATTCCAGGCACTTACGCGCCGCTGCGGCAAAGCCCTGTTGATCTACAACGGAGCCGAGCAGCATCTCAGCGAAGAAATACAAGCAATAGGATTCAGGAATGCAGATCGACTGCTGCCGGAGGACGAGGATCCCGAATAGGGAATCTGTTCCGGCATGAATCCTTCGCGCTGCCGAGTTGGCTCATGCTTCAAGCCGGTTTGTCCGCTGCCGCCTGGGCGGAGCGCTTGCGCGCGGTGGCGTTGAGGACGCGCTTGCGCAGGCGTAGCGATTTCGGTGTCGCCTCCACATACTCGTCCGGCGCGATGAACTCCAGCGCCCGCTCGAGCGACATCTTCACCGGTGGTTCGAGCTGAATGGCCTTGTCCGAACCGCTCGCGCGTACGTTGGTCAGTTGCTTGGTCCGCGTCGGGTTCACCGTCAGGTCGTCGTTGCGCGCGTTCTCGCCGATGACCATGCCCTCGTAGACGGTCTCGCCGGGCCCGATGAAGAGGCGTCCGCGCTCTTGAATCGTGTCGAGGGCATAAGCGGTCGCGGTTCCATTCTCCATCGAAACCAGGGCGCCGGAATTTCGGGAGGGGATCGTGCCGCAGAAGGGTGCAAACTCCAGAAACATGTGGCTCACGATGCCCTCGCCGCTGGTGCGGCTCATCACATAACTCTCGAACCCGATGAGACCGCGCGTGGGAATGCGCGCCTGTAATTCGACCATGGACCCAACGTGCTGCATGTCCGTGATCGTCCCCTTGCGCCCCGCCAGGTTCTGCATAATGTCGCCCAGCGCCTCGTTAGGCACCTCGGCCCACAACGACTCGAACGGCTCCAGCGTTTGTCCATTCTCTTCGCGCAGGATCGCCTCGGGTCGCGACACAAGCACTTCGAACCCTTCGCGTCGCATGGTCTCAACCAATATGGCAATCTGTAACTCCCCGCGCGCGCTGACCTGGAAGACGTTGCCCTGGTCGGTGTCGCTGACTTCCAGGGAGATATTGGTGCGCGTCTCGCGTTTCAATCGCTCGCCGAGGTGGCGGGCGGTCACGAACTTGCCCTCGCGGCCCGCTAATGGGCCGTCGTTGACGCAGAAATGCATCTGCAGGGTAGGGGGGTCAATCTCCACAAAAGGCACCGGCTCCTGGTCCTCGCTCGCGCAAAGCGTCTCGCCGATGCGCGCACTGTCCAGGCCGGCCAGGCCGATGATGTCGCCTGCCGTGCCTTTCTGGATCTCAACGGTGCCCAGGCCGCTGAACCGATAGAGACGCGTGACGGTGCAGCGTTCCACGTCGCCATCGCGGTTGATGCAGCAGATCGAGTCCCCGACGGAGACCGACCCGCTTCCAATCTTCCCGATGGAGATGCGCCCCAAATAATCGCTCCAGTCGAGGTTGCTGATGAGCATGTGGAAAGCGCCCTCGGGATCTGCCTCCGGTGGTCGGATCTGCTCGATAATCGTGTCGAAGAGGGGTGCCATGTCGACGGCTTTGTCGTCGAGGCTGCGCAGGACGTAGCCGCCCTTGGCACTGCCGTAGAGGAACGGGGCGTGAAATTGCCGTTCCCCGGCGTGCAGTTCCATGAGCAACTCCAGCACCTCGTCGTGAACCCGGTCGGGGTCGGCTTGTTCGCGGTCGACCTTGTTCATGACCACAATCAGGTCGAGGTCATGCTGCAAGGCCTTGCGCAGCACAAAGCGGGTCTGCGCCTGCGGCCCGTCGGCGGCATCGACCAGCAGGATGACGCCGTCGACCATGCCGAGGATCCGTTCCACCTCGCCGCCAAAATCGGCGTGGCCGGGGGTGTCGACGATATTGATGGTGACGCCTTTCCAGGAGAGGGAGGCATTCTTCGACCGGATCGTGATGCCTTTCTCCTGCTCAAGGTCCATGGAGTCCATGGCCCGTTCGCGGACGGCCTCGTTGGCGCGGAAGACGCCCGCCTGTCGGAGCAACTTGTCGACCAGGGTCGTTTTGCCGTGGTCGACGTGGGCGATGATGCCTAGATTTCGAATGTTGGTATTCATGGGATTCGGAGCGGGCGCGCACTCTACGAGTTCCGGGCCTCAAAGCAAGCGGATATCTTGCGAATAGCTTGTTTTCGTCGCGCGTCGCGTCGTGGGGTAGGGGCGGGAGGCATCACAGAGCGGGGATTTCGACGTCCATGGCCCGTAGCCGCATTTGCTAAAATGTGGCCATCAACCTCTGTCCTTCCCTGGGGTGATCCGCTGCTCAAGGCCGCACAATGTCGGCCAGTTTGCCGAGCTTGACCACCCAGGGGGTTGTGGTCTTCTCTGCGGTCAACAGTGGCACATTGAACTGCACCGCCAGGGAGATGTACGCGGCATCATACGTGGTTGTTTCGTAGGCAATCGCTAGGTCCAGCAATGTGGTCCGTGCGGGCTCGGTCCACTGGAGCGGTGCCCTGAGATGTATCGCATAGATTTCCCTGGCCAGAGCGGCATCCAGTTCGCCGCGCCGGACGTATGTGCGGAGGACATTGCTGAACTCCAGGGCGTGTAGAGTGGGCACCATCAACTGGATATCGCCCTCCACCATCTTTCTTTGCCAGACTCGTGCAGAGTCTGCGAACACCTCGGGCAAGTACCACGCGCAGGCAACACTGGTATCGAGGATCCGCTTATTCATCGGCGATCCCGATCGGCACGGATGATGTCATGCGGCCGTTCACGCAGCGTGAGCGCGGCAGTCTTTCGCCGCAGTTCGGAAACCGAAAGATCATAGCGGGCTCGTCGACGCGATTCCTGCTCTGACTGCACGAGCAATTGCAGGGCGCGGTGTACCAGATCTTTCTTCGATCGAAGGCCTGTCACCGCAAAGGCCTCGCGGACCAATTCGTCATCCAGCACGATGTTTGTTCTCATACACACAAACATACACATAGTGTATAAAAATGTCAAGTATGTGCGGCGGCTCTCCAGCAATTCTGAGTATGGCCTGGAACGGATTCTTCGGGCCTGCCGATGCAGGTACTACGAATGGTTGTTCGCCGGGTCTTCGCCCGTTTGTAGTCCCGCCTTCAGGCGGCAAGGGCCATAATGAGAATTGCTGGCGCCGCCCTGCCTCAAGGAATCGCGGCCATGCTTTATTGGGTGCGTCCAGCGCGACGCCAAGGCATACTGTTGTTGGTTATGCATCCTCAATCGTTGCTCATTCAACCGGCCGAGCCAATCGACTGGTCAGACCCGCGCCTGCGGCGGCACTGCGTCGCCTTTCGCGATGCGAGGAAAGGGGGTGCGGAGTGGAAGAGGGGCATGGCGGCGCTGCTTCGGGATACAACCTGTCCTGGCGCGCCGGTCGGGCTGCTGGTGCTGTTGGCGCGGGTCTATGTCAAACGATGGCAGTATGAGCAGGCGTATGCCTGTTTGCAGGATGTGGTGAAGCGTGTTCCTGGTCTGCAGGAGGCCCGCTCCATAATGGGCGTGGTCTGTTTCTGCATGAAGCGCTTCGAGGAGGCGCGGGTACATCTGCAAATCGCGATCAGTCTGAACCCGCGCGACGAAATTGCGTGGGGCCGGCTGGCGATCTGTTTCGATACGCAGGGGAAGCATGCGCCGACTCGTGCGTGTGTGTTGCGTCAGCTTGAAATCAATCCCGGCAATGCAGGTGCGCGTCGGCACCTGGCGATGCTGGATGGGGAGGAGGGAGCTCAGTGAGGCGTATCGAGTAGCTCTGAGAACGTATGCCGCAGCATCAGCCGGAGCGCCTTCTTGCCTGCAGTGCTCTTGAAGTATGTCTCGCGGCGTAGGGCGTCACTGCGGGATCGGTGGTATTCGCAGTAGATCAACTCCAGGGGGCGGCGGTGGGCTGTAGCGTCGACGTGGCCATTGAAGTGGGCCGTGAGGCGTTGTCTCAGGTCGGTACTGAAGCCGATATAGAGCTTTTCGTCCTTTCGGCTGAAGAGGACATAGACACAGAATTTTAGTTTGGCTGCCACAAGGTCAACTTTTGCAAATTCCTTCTAACGGAGGAGCAGAAACATCAGCACCCTGAAGTAGAAGTCCTCGCTTCGCTCGGCCTGCACTTTAGGGTCGCCATGAAGCAGGGGGCGGCTTTCTTGCTTCGTATTCATCATCGGGTCGGCCTGCCATGAAGCGAACGGAGGCGTAGCCGACGCTCTGCTTCATGGCACCCCCAACCGGATTCGAACCGGTGTTACCAGGATGAGAACCTGGCGTCCTAGGCCTCTAGACGATGGGGGCGTCTTGATCGGCGCCAAAGGAGAATGGCGATAGAACCGGAATCGGCGGGGGTTGGCAACGGGAAAAACTTTCAGCGAAACCTGAAGATGGGGCTTGAGTTCCGGACCGCTTTTGACCACTTTCCCGCATCGCCGACGCCAGAGGGCCGGCCCCCAGTAACTGAATGGATGAGGATTGGACCATGGGAACAGGAAGAAAATTTCGTTCAAAGCCGGTAACACGCCCCAGGAAATCGGAGAGTGAGCGTGACAAACGTGTCCGTCAACAGAAGGCCCGGCTGGTGGCATTGGGCATGGACGAGACAGAGGTCGCCGGCTTGAATGTGAAGCAGGTGCGGGAAAAACTGCTCCGCCCGGCCAAGATCCAGGCAAAGGCCTGAACCGGCAGATCAGCCTAATAGCGGCTGAAGCTGTTCCTTCAGCCGCTTTTCCAGATTCTGCTCCCGATAGCGACGCAGTCGGGCGCGCTGCTTTTCGATCAATGCATGCCGCAGCGACTCGTCCGTGAGCATCCGGTGCATCATTTCCGCCACGTGGTGCAGATCCTTCTCCCGATAAAGGACGCCGGACCCGCCGAGCGTCTCGCCGACCGCGCCCGCGTCGAAAGCCAGGATCGGCACATCGAAGTGCATCGCCTCCAGCAGGGGGATGCAAAATCCCTCGTGCTCGCTGGTGCAGAGGAAGAGGTCGGCCGCCCGGTAGAAGGCCCGCAACTGGTCCTGCCGCGCGGAGCCATAGAAGATGCAGTCTGACCCAACCCCCTGTTTACGGGCCAGGGAGCGCACGAGCCCCGCATAGGTTTCGGTGCCGGCATACGAACCGACATGGAGAAGGCGGGCGTCGCGATTGATGTGACGGTGGTAGTGGGCGAACAAGAGCACGAGGTCGTCGATACACTTATTGGGAGCGAACCGGCCGACAAAGAGAATGTTGGCGCGGCCGTCGCGGTATTCGCGCAGGAGGGCGGGGTCGGGACGGCCATCAAGATGCGTGAAATCGAGGACGAGCGGCATGACGGATACGTCGCGATAACCCGCGGCTTCGAGCTCGGCGGCGTTGAAGCGGCTGTCGGCCATGTTGAGGTCGGCGACGCCTGCGAGTTGCTGCATCTGCTTCCGGCCCCACGCCAGAAACTGGGCGGTCTGGGGCTGGACGGCGGCGAAGAATTCGGCGGGCGTGACGTTGTGGTAGAGCAGCGCCTTGGGGCCGGGCGTGCGCGCGAAGATGTCGTTGGCCACGGAACCCATGGAGAGGTGCAGGAACGTGAGCGTCTCGGCGTCGGGCCGATAGGCGGTGACTTCGTTGACCTCTCGGCGGAATTCCGGCAGGACGCGATGCGTTTCGCAATAGATCTCGCTCTTGAGTCCCCAGCCGCGGAAGAGATCGCGGAAGTAGCGCGACTCGTTGCTGATGGCGTCGCCTTTGCTGAAGCCGGCGACGAGTTGGTGAACGGCGCGAATCATGGGGCGGTTTCTTTCTGTTCGACGAGGGCCGCACGCGCAGCGGCTTGGTGCGCTGGCGCGAAGGCCGCCAGCGCGTCGGCAAATCGGCGGTCGATGGCGCGCTGACTGTAAACGCTTTGCACATAGGCCTTGCCTTGCTGGGCCATGGTGGCGGCGAGATCGGGCTGGTCCATGAGCAGCAGCAGTTCGGCCTCGAATTCGGGATAGTTGCTGAACCAGAGCCCGCCGCCGCAGGCGCGGCAGTGTTCCACGAGCACCGCGCCGCCGCTGGAGACGAGCGCCGGCCGACCGGCCAGCCAGGCTTCGAGCAGTACGATGCCGAAGCTTTCGTTGCGTGACGGATGGCAGAAGGCAAGGGCGCCCGCCATGGCCTCGTGCTTTTCGGTTTCGGACACGAAACCTACGTCGAGCAGATGGGGCAGGAGGCTGTCGGGCGCTTCGATGGGCCCGCTGCCGGTCATGACCAGCATGAGGTCGCGGCCGGTTCGGCGGCAGAACGTGTCGACGTAGTCGGTGAGCATTGGCGTGCCCTTCATCGATTCGCGACGGCCTGAATAGAGGAGGTAAGGGCGCTGAATGTTGTGGCGCCGGGCAAAAGCGTTCGGGTCGGCATTGAAGGTATCGATGCTCATGCCGACGATGCGGCCTCGCTCGGGAGGAAAGGCGCAGAGTGCCTCGGCGAGGGTCTGCTCGGCACGGGCGTTGAAGAGGCAGCCGCGCGCCTGGCGGAGCATATCGTGGAAGATTTCGAGATAGGCGAAGGGCTCGTCGTGGAGGCAGGGGACGAGCAGGGTCTTGTCGGGGTGCGCCGTGGCGACGCTCCAGGTGACTCCGAAGAGGTAGGGGCCCGCCAGGAGAAGGTCGTAGTCATCGATGCTGGCCCGGAGGTGTTGCATCAGGTCGCGGCTATTGACGCTGTTGCGGATCCAGGCTTCCTCCTCCTCGCGCGGCACGGGAGACCCCTGGCTGATCGAGGTCTGGATGCGGATGAACGTTTCGAGGTCGCGGTCTTCGTTGACGGGGAAGAAGCGGACGGTCAGGTCATCCAGGAGGCGGGTGCCGGGCGGTTCGGTGTTCTGCCAGGTGAAGTGGTCGCGGGCGCAGGTGGTGAGAATCTCGACGGTGTGGCCGGCGGCCGCGGCGCGGTGGGCGAGGTGCTTGAGCAGCGTTTCGGCGCCGCCGGCTGCACCGGTTTCGAGGAAACGCGGCGTGACGAAGGCAAGGCGCAGCTTCATGGGTTCGATCCGGCCGCGGACTCGATGGCGGCGAGCTTCTCTTCGAGCGCCTGGATGCGCGCCTCCTGCTCGGCCACCTTGCGGCTGAGTTTCTGGTCGACGCCGTCGACCGCCGCCACCAGCAGGCCGTTGGCCTGGTTCTGCTGGGACCAGAGGCGGTAGGTGTAGAACTTGAGCAGCTTCCAGATGGTGGTCTTGAGGGCTTTGAGTGCGCCGGACCCGAAGCGGCGTCGTTCGCGGATTTCGAAATCGTTAATGTCGACATAGACGGCCTCGCGCAGGCAGGCCATGTAGTACTCCATGAGGCTGTCCTGGTCGCGAAGGTAGGCGAGGTTGTGTCGCTCGGCGCGCGCGGCAGCGGGATCGGGCAGAAGGCCGTCGCGCACTTTCTGTTCTACGGTTTCACGGATTTCGCGGACGATGGCCTCGGCATCGATGCCGTCCGCGCCGATTTCGAAGAGGGGCTGGCTCATGGCGGCACTATGGGGAGGCGGGGGCGGGCGTGTCAAAGGTGGGCTCAGCGGCTGTAGCGTTTGGGGTCGATGCTGTAGGCGTGAACCTTGTAGCCGATGATGCGGGGCGTGGTCTTAAGGGTGCGGGCGGCGGCGGCCATGTTGCCACGCGTGGTCTTGAGGGTGTCGACAATGAGATCGCGCTCGAATCCCTCCACGATTTCGCTGAGCGAACCGTGCTTGACCGGGCCAACGGACTCGGCCATTTGCAGCGTGGGCGGCAGGTGATGCGGGTGAACGGCATCGCCTTCGGCCACGATGACGGCGCGCTCGATGCAGTTTTCCAGCTCCCGCACGTTGCCGGGCCAGTGGTAGGCGTTGAGCATGTCGATGGCGGCGCTGGAGAGGCGGCGGACGCTCTTGTTGTTTTCCTTCGCGTACTTCTGGAGGAAGAAATCGGCGAGGAGGACGATGTCGGCTTTCCGTTTCCGCAGGGAGGGGACGTAGATGGGAAAGACGTTGAGCCGATAGAAGAGGTCGTCGCGGAATTCGCCCTTTGCGGCCGAATCTGAAAGGTCGCGATTCGTTGCCGCGAGGACGCGGACATTGACCTTGATGGTGCGGGTGTCACCGACGCGCTCGAATTCGCGTTCCTGGAGAACGCGCAGGAGCTTGATTTGAATGATGGGGGGAAGGTCGCCTATTTCATCGAGGAAGAGGGTGCCGCCGTGCGCCAGTTCGAAGCGGCCTTTACGGTCCTGCGTGGCACCGGTGAAGGCGCCCTTCACGTGGCCGAACAACTCGCTTTCGATGACGCTCTCGGGCAATGCCGCGCAATGGGCCTTGATGAAGGGCTTGTCGGCGCGGTCGCTGTTGTAGTGGATGGCGTGCGCCACCAGTTCCTTGCCGGTGCCCGTTTCGCCCGTGATCAACACGGAGGCGGCGCTCTTGGCCACCTGCGCGATCTGATCGTAGACCTCCTGCATTTCGCGGGAGTTTCCGATGATGTTGGCGGGCCGGAACCGATCCCGGAGTTCGGCTTTGAGCCGTTCGTTTTCCTCCTGCAGGCGTTGTCGCTCTTCTTCGGCGGCACGCCGCAGCTTGACGGCCTGCGCCACCATGGAGGCAATAATACGGAGCAGGCGGACGTCTTCGTGCAGGTCCTTTTCGGGGTCGTAAGGACGATCAATGCTCAGTGCCCCGACAACCTCTTTGCCAACGGTAATGGGGACGCAAACGAAGGAGATATCGCCGCTCTTGCCGCGGGCGGTTTTGTCGAGCAGTTGCGGCTCCTCGCTTTTGCGGGGGATGATGGCAGGCTTGCCGGTCAGCACGACTTGGCCGGTGATGCCCTCGCCGAGTTTGTAACGCCCGCGCCGGGCCTGATCGGGGGAAAGGCCGTGCGCGGCTTCGGTGAGAATGTCGCCCGTCTTTCGGTTGAGCAGGGTGAGGGTGCCGTGCTGCATATCCATGTTGTTGGCCATGGCTTCGAGCACGGGCCCGGCGACGTCGGCCAGGTCGAGGCTTTCGTCGAGCATGCGGCTGATCTCGTAGAGCAGGGAGAGTTCACGAATGCGGTTCTGCTCGCTCTGGGTGGGCGGACGCGACGGGATGTTCATGGTGGGTCCTCCATGGGGATGGCCGGCGATGCGGCAGGGGGTGGTGGGCGGCCGGCAAGGTGTTCCCGGTAGGCATTGGACATGGGAATGCGTCGGTCGCGGCCAAAGGCCTTCGGGGTGATCTTGATGCCGGGCGGGCCTTGTCGGCGTTTATATTCGTTGATGTCGACGAGATGCGTGACGCGGGTGACGGTCGCCAGGTCGAAGCCGTTGGCGACCATCTCGTCCAGACCCATATCCTTCTCGACGTAGGCTTCGAGAATGGGGTCGAGTGTTTCGTACGGGGGGAGGCTATCTGAGTCCTTTTGGTCCGGCCTCAATTCCGCTGACGGGGGGCGATCGAGCAGGGAAGCGGGGAAGACCGGTTCCGCGCCTTGCCCATTCCGCCAACGGGCCAGCTCGAAGACGAGCGTCTTGGGCACATCCTTGATAACGGCGAATCCGCCGGCCATGTCTCCGTAGAGCGTGCAATAGCCCACGGCCAGTTCGCTCTTGTTGCCTGTTGTGAGAACGAGCCAGCCGAATTTGTTTGAGAGGGCCATGATCAGGTTGCCCCGGATGCGGGCCTGCACGTTTTCCTCCGCGATGTCGGGCGGTCGATCCGGCCAGAGCGGTTGCAGGGTCTCCAGGTAGAGGGCAAAAAGATCGGAAATGGGCAACGCGCTGAATTCGATGCCGAGGGCCTCCGCCACGCGGCGTGCGTCCGTCTGCGTTTCTTTGGAGGAGTAGGGGGAGGGCATCGTGACGGTGACAACGGCTTCGGGGCCGAGCGCATCGGCGGCGATGGCCGCGACAAGGGCGGAGTCGATCCCCCCGCTCATGGCGATGAGTACGCGGGAGAAGCCGTTTTTACGAACGTAGTCGCGAAGGCCGAGGCAGAGCGCACCGTACACTTCTGCCGCATCGTCGAGCAGTGGGGCGAGGCCGGACGCAGTTACATATGAGGGGCGGTGCGCCGCGGATTCGAACGGTTCGATGCTCACATAAGCAACATCCCTTGCAGCCTCGCTCGCTATTCGATCCGTCTTCTTCTTGGGTAGATCAACGTGCAGCCGTTCTTCTACAAACTGGGCGCCCCGGCAGATTGGCGTGCCGTCGGCCCGAACGGCCATGCTTGCGCCGTCGAAGACCAGTTCGTCCTGGCCGCCGAGGAGGTTGCAATAGAGGACCGGGCAATCGAGCGCCGCCGCGACACGTGCCAGGATCTGCTGCCGCTGTGGGAGCTTCCCGCGGTGATAGGGGGAGCCCGACAGGTTCACGAGCAGATCCAGATTTGCGTGGCGGAGCGCCGCGGTGGGGGCTTCAAGGGGATACCAGGAATCCTCGCAGATATGAATTCCGATCCGAAAGGCATCCAATTCGAGTACCAGTGGCCTGCTACCGGGCTGGAAGACCCGTTTCTCGTCGAAGACCCCGTAGTTCGGAAGCAGCATCTTCCTGTAGACGCCTTGAACCGCACCTGCATGCAGGATGGCGGCGGCGTTGTAGACTTGGTCACGGTCCTGCCAGGGGGTGCCGACGATGGCGGTCAGTTCCTGGGGGAGATTCCGGGCCAGTTCCTCGACGACCCGGCGGCAGTCCTCCACGAAGTGATGCTTCAGGACCAGATCCTCTGGGGGATAGCCCGAAACGGCCAGTTCGGGAAAGACCACCAGGTGTGCCCCCTCCGTTTGCGCGGCCTGCGCCCATTCCAACATGCGCCCACAGTTCTCGGCCAGTGCGCCGACCCGCACATTTATCTGCGCCAAACTGACGTGAAGCAGCTCCATCCAACAAAAATGTATCCGATTTCGATGTCACATACAATCTCGAAGCTGCACACCCGTCAAAATTAGGGACACACCTTTTATCGAGTGCCCCGCTGTACCCCCACAAAGGCTCAAATTAGGGACACACCTTTTATCGTCCGCTTCGGCCTGCCGTTCGGCCGGCATGAGCGGTTCTTCTGGCTGGCAAGGGAATGCGATAAAAGGTGTGTCCCTAATTCTGGGGAAAAGCGGGCGCTTGCTTCGGGCCGTGGTGTTTGGCAGGTTTTGCGCGCTTTGACCAAAGCGCGGAGATGACTTATGAGCGAATTGCCGAAAAAATATGACCACCTGGAGGTGGAAGGGAAATGGCGGGACCAATGGGAGGCCTGGGGCCTGTACCAGTGGGACCCCACCCGCCCACGCGATGAGACTTTCGTGGTCGACACACCGCCGCCCACCGTTTCGGGCTCGCTGCACGTCGGTCACGTCTTCTCCTACACCCACCAAGACCTGCTGGTGCGGTACCAGCGCATGACCGGCAAGAACATCGCCTTTCCCATGGGCTGGGACGATAACGGGCTGCCTACCGAGCGCCGCGTCCAGAACCTGCTCGGAATTCGATGCAACCCGCACCTGCCCTACGACCCCGCCTGGAAACCGCGCTCTCGCGACAAGGGGGACAAGGAAATCGAGGAGGTCTCGCGCCGGAACTTCATCGAGGCCTGCGCGCTGGTGACCGCCGAGGACGAGAAGGCCTTCGAAAACCTCTGGCGCCATCTCGGGATGTCTCTCGACTGGTCTCGGCAATATGCCACCATCGACGACCACTGCCGCCGGATCTCGCAACTCAGTTTCCTCGATCTGGTCGAAAAGGGGGAGGTCTACCACGTGGAATCGCCGACCATGTGGGATATCGACTTCAAGACCGCCGTGGCGCAAGCGGAGGTTGAAGATCGCCCGCGCCAGGGCCATTTCTACGAAATCCGCTTCGGTATCGAGGGTGGCGGCGAATTACGCATCGCGACGACCCGCCCGGAACTGCTCGGTGCCTGCATCGCTGTCGTCGCGCATCCGGACGACGAACGCTACAAGCCGCTCTTCGGACAGCACGCGATCACTCCCCTCTATGGGGCGCGCGTGCCGATTATTGCCGCCGAACATGCGGACCCGGAAAAGGGTACCGGCATTCTCATGGTCTGTACATTCGGCGACGCCATGGATGTGGAGTGGTGGAAACAGTCCGGACTTCCCGTGAAGCAACTGATCGGGCGCGATGGTCGCATCTTGCCCGCGAAGTTCGGACAAGCCCCGTTTGAAAGCGTGGACGCAGCAGTAGCGCAGAAGGCCCATGACGAAATCGCCGGCCTGACGGTGAATAAGGCCAAGCGCCGGATTGGGGAACTGCTCGGCGAGGAGGGCAGCTTGCATGGGGAACCGGGGATCGCGTTGGTAGGCGAACCGCGGCCAACCGATCAAATGGTGAAATTCTACGAGAAAGGCGATCGCCCGCTCGAATTCGTGCCGACACGTCAGTGGTTCATTCGGATTCTCGAACACAAGAAGGAACTGACGGCGCAGGGTGAAAAAATCCAATGGCATCCAGCCCATATGAAGACGCGCTACGTTCATTGGGTGGAGGGGCTGAATCAGGACTGGTGTATTTCCCGCCAGCGCTATTTCGGGGTTCCGTTCCCGGTCTGGTATCCGCTCGATGCCGCCGGTAATCCGAACTTCGAGCAGCCCATCTATGCCGCCGCCGAAACGCTGCCGGTGGATCCGCTGAGCGATTGCCCGCCGGGCTATGATGAATCACAGCGAGATGCCCCGAACGGCTTCACTGCGGAGCCGGACGTGATGGACACCTGGGCCACCTCCTCGCTCACGCCGCAAATTC
>SLOV01000349.1 GCA_007132345.1 Kiritimatiellia bacterium | reverse complement strand
GTCAGCTCCTCCAGCCCCATCGGGCCGCGCGCGTGTAACTTATCCGTACTGATCCCAATCTCGGCACCCATGCCGAATTCGCCGCCATCCGTAAAACGGGTCGAGGCGTTGACATAGACCGTGGCCGAATCGACCTCTTTCGTGAAGCGGTTCCGCGCGCTCTTCGATTCCGCAACGATCGCGTCGGAGTGCTGCGATCCGTATGTGTTGATATGCCGAATCGCCTCGTCAATGTCCGGCACCACACGCACGGCGAGGATCAGGTCGAGGTATTCCTCGTACCAGTCCGCCTCGGTTGCGGGCTTCGCCCAGGGCACAAGCTGCCGCGCGGCATCGTCGCCGCGCAGTTCGACGCCGCGCTCCCGCAGCGTTTCCGCCAGTTGCGGCAGATACCGCTCGGCAATCGCGCGATGCACCAACAGCGTCTCCATGGCATTACAAACACCGGGCCGCTGACACTTCGCATTCTCCGCTATCGCCAGCGCCTTTTCGAGATCGGCGCTTTCGTCGACATAGACCTGACAAACCCCCTTGTAATGCTTGATGACAGGCACATGCGCCATCTCGACAACGGCGCGGATCAGCCCCTCACCGCCGCGCGGCATCACCAGATTCACGTAGGCATCCATCTGCACCAGCTCCCGCACGGCGTCGCGGTCGGTGCTCTGCACCAGTTGCACGGCATGTTCCGGCATGCCGGCACGCGCGCCCCCCATCTGCAATGCCTCGGCAATGGCGCGGTTGGAATGAACCGCCTCCTTGCCGCCCCGGAGAATCACCGCATTGGATGTCTTGAAACAGAGTGCGGCGGCATCGGCCGTGACGTTGGGCCGGCTCTCGTAAATGATGCCGATGACCCCGATCGGCACGCGCACTTTGCGAATACGCAGCCCGTTGGGGCGGGTCCAGGTGCGCAGGGCCTTTCCGACGGGATCGGGCAAAGCGCGCACCTCAAGCAGACCGCGGATCATCCCGTCGATACGCGCGTCGGTAAGCTCCAGCCGGTCGAGCATCGCGGCGGCCAGACCCGCGGCGCGCCCGGCCTCGAGGTCGAGCCGGTTCGCCTCCTGCAGCGCCGACCGTTGCTCGTCAAGCGCCTGGGCCATGCCTTGCAGGATCGCATTCTTTCGCCGTGTGCTCAGCCGGGCCAGTGCACGGGACGCTCCGACAGCGCGCCGGCCCATTTCTTGCATTTCGTCATGAAGAGTATTGCTCATTTCCACTGCCCATCTCTCAAATACGGCTCTGCACCGACCTATGTCGGAGACAAAGCCAGGTTGTCACGGTGAATCACTTCTTCGTAATCCTTGCTACCGAGCAGGCCGGCGATTTCAGACGTCTTGCAGCCACGAATCATCCCCAGCGAGGCGCTGTCGAAATCGGAAAGGCCGCGCGCCACCAACGTACCATCTGCAAGGCGCACATTCACCAGCGCGCCTTTGGGAAAGTTGCCGTGCACTTCGCGCACGCCAATCGGCAGGAGGCTGCGCCCCTGCTCCACGAGGGCGCGACGCGCCCCGTCATCGATGATTAACTCGCCCTGGGCGCGATGGAAGAAGGCGATCCATTTCTTACGCCCGCGCAGCGGAGTCGCCCCCATCGCCGGGGTGCCGATCAAGGTGCCCACATCATGCCCTGCCACAATGGCTGGGATCGTGCCCGGCTTTCGGCCATCGCCAATCACCACAGGCACGCCGCCATCCGCAGCCGCCTGTGCGGCATCCAGTTTTGAGGCCATGCCACCGGTCGAGAGCGCACTGCCCGCGCCGCGCACATGCGCAAGCTCAGCCGCATTAACGCGCGAGAGAAAGGAAACCCGCCGGGTGCGCCCCGTCTTTTCGGCCGGCTCGCGAAGTCCGTTGACCGTGGTCAGCAGCAGGAGGAGGTCCGCCTGCGTCAGGAGGGCCACCAGCGCCGCCAGCATATCGTTGTCGCCGAACTTGATTTCGTCGACGGCCACCACATCGTTCTCGTTCACCACGGGAATGATCCGGTGCCGCAGCAGATTCATCATCGTGTTCCGCGCGTTCAGGTGGCGGGTGCGGTCCTTCAGGTCCGCGTGCGTCAGCAGGACCTGTCCAATGGTACAGCCACGGGCCGCGAAGAACTCGTCGTACTGGGCCATGAGCCGCGACTGCCCCACGGCAGCGGCCATCTGGAGATCGGGCAGCGTGGCGGGGCGCGCTTTCATGCCAAGCGCCTCCATCCCGGCGGCCACCGCACCGGAAGAGACCACAACCACTTCGCGCCCTGCCTGGTGAAGCGCGGCGATTTCGTCCACGAGCCGTGCGATGCGCGTCAGGTGTGGCCGTCCATTGGCCTCGACCAGGACGCGGCTGCCCATCTTAACGACCACGCGTCCCGCCTGCTCCAGGCGCTTCCGTATTTCTATGGCGTCTTTCATGGCTGAAGATCGTGAAAAAGAGGGCAAAGAGCTACCACAAGCGCCCCACCCTGTCGAGCCGCCCACATCCCCGCCCTGCAAGCTTGTGCTGAGGCCACAACTGACTAGAATGCCGCCTATCGAACGAGGGAGTTTCATGACGACAAAGACCAAAAAGCCGAAAGCCGAAGTCAAACCCAAGACAGAAGCCGACTCGCTGGCCGAGGGCACACACGGTGCCCCTTTCCAGTTTCTCGGCATGCACACCACGGACAAAGGGGTGGTCGTTCGAAGCTTTCAGCCCTACGCCGAATCGGTCGAAGTCATCGACGCCGGCACCGGCGAAGCGACCCCCCTGACGAAAATCCAGCCCGATGGCGTTTTTGAAACCGTGCTTCCGGGCCAGAGCCGCTTCCCATACCGGCTGCGCGTCCACGGGTTTGACGGCACAACCGCCACCATCGAGGACCCCTACCGGTTTCCCTCGCAGATCACCGACGAAGACCTCTACTTGCATGGAGAAGGCACGCACTACCGCACCTACCTCAAAATGGGCGCGCACCCCATAACCATCGATGGCGTCGATGGTGTGCACTTCGCCGTCTGGGCACCCAATGCGAGGCGGGTCAGCGTCATCGGCAACTTCAATCGCTGGGATGGCCGCCATCACCCCATGCAGAGCCGCGGCAGTTCTGGACTCTGGGAACTCTTCATCCCAGGGTTGCAGCAAGGCGACATCTATAAATTCGAAGTGAAAGGGAACCTCGGCTATCTCATGCAGAAGTCGGATCCCTACGCGTTTGCGGCCGAGCTGCGCCCGCGTACGGCATCGGTCATCTGGGAGCACTCGACGTATCGCTGGAAAGACGCCGACTGGATGAGCCACCGCGACCAGACCTCGTGGCTAAATGCCCCCATCAGCGTTTATGAGGTACACCTCGGCTCCTGGCGTCGGATTCCGGAAGAAGATGACCGGCCCCTGACCTACATGGAGTTGGCTGACGAGTTGATTCCTTATGTGAAAGAACTGGGCTTTACGCACATTGAGCTGCTGCCCATCACCGAGCACCCATTCGATGGATCATGGGGCTACCAGACGATCGGCTACTTCGCGGCCACGTCCCGCTTCGGCTCCCCTGACGACCTCAAGGCCTTCATCGACCGCTGCCATCAGGAAGGCATTGGCGTCATTCTCGATTGGGTCCCCGCGCACTTTCCAAAGGACGGGCACGGGCTCGCCTTCTTCGATGGCAGCCACCTTTACGAGCATGCCGACCCCCGCAAAGGTGAACACATGGACTGGGGCACCCTCATCTTCAATTACGGGCGCAACGAAGTCCGCTCCTTCCTGCTGGCCAGCGCCATGTACTGGGCCGACGTCTTCCATATCGACGGCCTGCGCGTCGATGCCGTGGCCAGCATGTTGTATCTGGACTACTCCCGCAACGAGGGCGAGTGGATCCCCAACGAATTCGGGGGCCGTGAGAACCTCGAAGCCGTTTCGTTTCTGAAGATGTTTAACGAGGTCGTCCACAAAGAGCATCCCGGTTTTCTCACGTTCGCCGAGGAGTCCACCGCCTGGCCGATGGTCTCCCGGCCTACCTATCTGGGCGGGCTCGGCTTCGACTTCAAATGGAACATGGGCTGGATGCACGACACCCTCGAGTATTTCAGCAAAGAGCCGGTGCACCGGAAGTATCACCACAACAACATCACCTTCTCGCTGCTCTACGCCTTCACCGAGAACTTCATTCTGCCCTTCTCCCACGACGAGGTCGTGCATGGCAAACGCTCGATGCTCGACAAGATGCCCGGCGATCTCTGGCAGAAATTTGCGAATCTCCGCCTCCTCTATGCACTGATGTATGCGCACCCCGGCAAGAAACTCTTATTCATGGGCGCGGAGATCGGGCAGTGGGCCGAATGGAACTGCCATCACAGCATGGAATGGCACCTCTTGCAATGGGAGTCGCACGAAAAACTCCGGAAATTTGTGGCCGACCTGAATGCCTTGTACCGCGCGTCCCCTTCGCTTTATGAGGTGGATTTTTCCTGGGAAGGCTTCCAATGGATCGATTTCCACGATTCCGACCAGAGCACGGTCTCTTTCTATCGTCAGGGCAAGGATCCGGATGACATGCTCATCTGCGTCTTCAACATGACGCCGGTGGTCCGCAATCCGTACCGGATGGGCGTTCCGCGGCCGGGCATGTATATCGAGGCGCTCAATTCCGATTCCGAGTTTTACGGGGGCGGCAACATTGGCAATGCCGGGCAGATTGCTGCGGACGCGTTACCGTGGCAAGGTCAGCCGTTTTCTCTCGAAGTCGTGCTCCCCCCCCTTGCGGCCCTGATCCTGCGCCCCGCGTAGTCGGAGACGTCATGATCAGGAGGTGGGGCGAAGCGTCCCGCTGAGCCGCGGAGCAGCCGGAGCATGTCCTGCGGCGATTCACGGGCGGCCAGAAAAACTACTTGGCCGGGCAACGCGAATTGCGTTATAAGAGCCATCCCTGACGCGTGGTGGGATACCGAAGTGGCCTGCATCCGCCGCAGCAACGCGGAGGCGGAAAACGGGGCAGACTGTTCCGCCTGCGGGCGCGAAGCGCCCTACGGCGGATCCGCCGTAGCTTCGCGTAGGCGGAAAATCTGCTGGCCGAACCTCCGACTCTACGCTAAACAATATAGTCTAATGGTGGGATACCGAAGTGGCCTGTATCCGCCGTAGCAACGCGGAGGCGGAAAACGGGGCAGACTGTTCCGCCTGCGGGCGCG
>SLOV01000316.1 GCA_007132345.1 Kiritimatiellia bacterium | reverse complement strand
TCTTTGGGCAAACTGCCGGCCAGCTCCGGCTTGTATGCCTCGATAGACTCCATCGCCTTCTCGATGGCCTTGGCAATATCCTCCTTTTCAGGGAGGTGAAGCAGATAGTTGTAGCGGGCGTGGTCCGGGAGATAGAAACCGCACTTGACGATGGCGATTTCGTGCAGGGGCGTTTCGCGCCGGCCGCCCTTGAGCTTCTTGAACTCGGCGAGAATCTCCGGTTCGTGACGGCGATAGTTGATATCCGCGAACTTGAGGAAGATCAGCCCCAGCACAGGGGTTGAGTATTCGCTGGCTTTCAGGTCGGAATTGGCGCGCAGATTGTCCGCCGCTGCCCAAAGATCTTTCTCCAATTGCTGCCGCTGTTCTTTGTTCATTTCGTGCCAGACTTACCCGAGAGGCTCTACTTGTCCACTTCACTCTGCATGAATCTCGACAGGGTACCGACTCGTTCCTCAATCCTCGTCTCTCCGAGGCTGGCACTGCATCAAGTCGTGTCGAAAGAGACAAGTCTGGACTGAGACGACTTGTTTGAGACAGCTTGAAGGAGGTCTATCCTTCCGGCTCGGTAACCGCCAACAGCGGCGATGCGCTGGATGCTCCATCGGCTTCCAACTCAAGTGGCGGGCGCGCCATCGTCTCCGGGGGTCCGCTTTGCGGCAGGAAGAACCAGAATGTGCTGCCCTCGCCCACGCGGCTTTCCAGCCCGATCCGGCCGCCATGCGCTTCCACCGCCAGCTTGGCGAAGGTCAGCCCCAAGCCGGTCGATCCCTTTCGCTTCGCGCCTTTGACCTGGCCGAACTTTTCGAAGACGTTGGACATATCTTCCGGAGCGATGCCCGGTCCCTGGTCAGTAACCGAAATCCGCACGCCGGCCTCGATCAGTTCCAGGCGGATGCCGATAGAAGACCCGTCCGGGCTGTACTTGATGGCATTGTGGAGCAGGTTCGTAATGACGCGGTTGACGACTTCCAGGTCGAAGCGGAAGACCGGCACCTCGTCGGGCACGTCGATGGTGAGCGAGCAATGCGTGGCCAGGGCATCGAGATACTCCACCGCCTCGGAGAGGACCTTGCGCAGATCGTACTCCCGGCAGTTCAACGGCAGCTTGTTCGCTTCCAGCCGGCTGAGGTCCAGCATGTTGCTCGTCATGCCGTTGAGTTGCCGCACATACTGCAAGACGCACTCCAGCGACTCTTTTTCGCCCGCATCCAGCTTGTCCCCCGCCAGGACCAGGACCTTCTGCACCTGTAAGACCAGCACCTGAAGCGGGGTCTTCATATCGTGAATCACCATGTGCACGAGGCTATCGCGCATGGCTTCCAACTCGCGCAGCCGGGAATAGCTCGCCTCCAACTGCGCGAGCAGCTTGTCCTTGCTTCGATTCGCGGCTTCGAGATCCTCCTTCGCCTGGCGAATGGCATCCTCGGCGCGTCTGCGGTCGGTAATATCCTGACACATCAGCACCGCGCCGCTTCCTTTTTTGAGAGAGGCCGTTGCAATTTCCAGAATGATGTCCTGCCCGTCCTTGGTCTTGCCGACCGCCTCTCCGCGGTGGAAGCCCATCTGCTTCAGTCCGTTCTCGAGCTTGTGCAGGGGGTCCCGCCCATCATCGCCATAGAGGACGTCGGCCTTCTGGTGAATCAGTTCGTCCACATCATAGCCGAACACATCTTTCACCGTTTCGTTGCACATGATGATGGTCCGGTCCGGGTCCACGACCATGACCACCTCGTGTTCCGCACTGGAAATGATGTCGTTAAGTTCCGCCTCGCGCCGCATGCTGCCTTTCCAGCGTCGGAAGGCGACCCAGAGCAGGCCGACCAGCCAGAAGAAGAGCGCGTTGCTGATCCAGCGTGCGATGGGCAGTTCACTCGACTCGGTCAACGCCTCGGGCAGGATATGGCCCGTGCCCAGGCTGAAGTGGTACAACACGATCACCGTCAGGATGAGAACGGCAATCCATAGATCGATATACTCTCGGCGTGATCGGCTCATGGCAGGAGCCTGACCAAGCAGGAATCAGGCCAGCGCCACAACCGTCAGGCCGAGGGATCGCTCGGCGTTTCTTCCCGCAGATTTCTCCGCAGAATCTTGCCCACATTGCTCTTGGGCAGGCTTTCGCGGAATTCGACAAACTTCGGCACCTTGTAGGCCGTCATGTTTTCGCGGCAGAAGCTTTGCAGGGCGTCGGCCGTGAGCGCTGGGTCCTTGCGGACGACAAAGAGTTTCACCGCTTCGCCTGTCCGTTCGTGGGGCACCCCGATCGCCGCTGCCTCCAGCACACCGGGGTGCTCCACCACGATGCTCTCGATCTCATTGGGATAGACGTTGAACCCGGACACGAGGATCATGTCCTTCTTACGGTCCTCAATATAGAGATAGCCCTTCTCATCCATGCGCGCGATATCGCCGGTGCGCAGCCAGCCGTCTTCCGAAAGCACCGCGGCGGTTTCCTTGGGGCGCTCCCAATAACCCGGCATGACCTGTGGACCTTTGATACATAACTCCCCGATCTCGCCGATCTCCAGGTCTTCCCCCGCATCGTTGCGAATGCTCGCCCAGGTGGAAGAAATCGGCAGGCCGATCGAGCCGTTATACTCCGTGTTGGTCATCGGGTTGATGCAGGCCGCCGGGGAGGTTTCGGTTAAGCCGTACGCCTCGATCAACGGCGTGTTCGTCACTTCTTTCCAGCGCTGCGCCACCGCCTTCTGCACGGCCATGCCACCGCCAAGCGCTACTCGCAGGTGGCTGAAGTCCACTTCGTCAAAGCCGGGCGTGTTGAGCAGCGCATTATAGAGAGTGTTCACGCCGGTAATGCCGGTGAACGGCACTTTCTTTAGTTCCTTCACGAACCCCGCGTAGTCGCGTGCATTGGTGATCAGCACATTCTTGCCGCCGAGCCGCAAGTAGGTCAGGCAATTCGCGGTGAGGGCGAAGATGTGATAGAGCGGCAAGGCGGTGATGATGATTTCCTCGCCCTTCCGAATCGTCGGCGTCAGCCAGGCGTTCGCCTGCAACACGTTGGCCACCATGTTGCCATGCGTCAGCATCGCGCCCTTCGCCGTGCCGGTCGTGCCGCCGGTATACTGGAGAAAAGCGATATCGTCATGCGTGAGTGCCACATCGTCCGGCGTCTGCCCGGCCCCCTGCTCCAGCAGGCTCAGAAAGGTTCGCGCCTCCGGGATGGACCAGGCCGGCACCAGCTTCTTCACATACTTGACGACGAAGTTCACCAGGGTCTTCTTCACCGGCGGCAGCAGATCCCCGAGACGCGTCACGAAGATGTGCTCGACCGGCGCCTTGGCCAGCGCCTTCTGCAAGGTGTGGCAGAAGTGGTCGAGAATGAAGATGGCCCGAGCGCCCGAGTCCTTCATCTGGTGCTCCAACTCGCGCGCGGTGTAGAGCGGGTTTACGTTCACGGCCACCAGGCCGGCCCGCAGCACGCCGAAGAGCACGACGGGGTACTGCAACACATTGGGCATCATGAGCGCCACCCGATCCCCTTTCTTGAGACCGAGTGTCTTTTGCAGCGCCGCCGCCACCTGCAAGCTGAGCCGGTCCAACTCGCCATATGTCATCTCGACGCCGAGATTGGTGTAGGCGGGCCGATCAGAAAAGGCCGCGCACGATTCCTCCAGGATTTCTTTGAGAGACGCGTACTGCGAAGGGTCGATATCCTCCGGCACGCCTTCCGGGTATTCCTTCAACCAGATCCGTTCCATCACGACCTCCTACCTGCGGGTGGACTTGTGTAGCTTCCGACCGCTCCGTGCCTTATCCCATTTTTCGTTGGCTGTAAAGCCCCCGTCAGGGCATGGGCATGCCCACGTGCGCGGCCATGCTGTCCAGTGCCCGGCGCATCTCTTCCAGTTCGCCCCGCAATGAGGCATTCTCTCTTCGCAGCGTGTCGAGTTCGCTGCGCGGCACCTTTTCGCGCTGCACCTTCTGGTAGAGGCCCTGAATGGCCGCCAACGCGACATTGTTCGCATCCAAGGTGCTGATGGTGCGGTCGTCACCCAGACCGAATGCGTGATGAAAGTCCTGCGCGAATGGGCCGATGTAGCGGCGGGCGTCAGGATCATCGCGATACTGCCATGAGGTGATCGGCAACCTGCTGAGCTTCTCCAGAACCTCAACCGGATCGATGGCCTCAATCTCCTCCTTCGCCTCGCGGTCGCTCAGAGATGCCCACGAAAACGCATTCGCAATCAGCATCACCCCAGTAGTGCCCCCGGCATTCGTCATGAGGCGGTATCCGCCGGAAGCCCGCATCGTTACACTGTTGTTCGCGGCGCTCGTCACATCGCTGTTGTTCGAGTCGGCCCAGACAAACGAGCCCTGGTGGTTCGCGCGGGCGCGGCGCCCGGCGGCAAACGCGTAGGCGGCCGCATGATTCCCCTGCCCGCCGGGAACGGTGCCATAGATGCCCCCCGCCGTATTGCCCTCACCGCCCCCCACCGTCGCGCCGGTCGCGCTGGCGGCATTCGCCGCGTGCCCCGCCGCGATGCGCGGCCCGTTTGCATCAGGGTCGATGCGGAGCGCCCGCTGTCCGTTCACCCGCAGTTCCAGCGCCGTGTTGTCGGTTGTGCCAAGAAAATGCGTGCCCGGCGTGGTGCCCGCATTGCCGCTCCGCAACCAGACCGTATCCGTGTTCGCTTTACCGGCCAGGAGTCCGTTCACCTGCGCGGCGGTGTAATAGCTGCCTTTCTCCGCCTGCCAGATCGGATCGCTCTCCACATAGAGCGGGGTGCCGGTTGCGAAGAGGGCGTTCGCCTCGACTTTCCGGTAATACTGGTTCGACGCCGCGGTCCAGACCGGGTCGGTCTCAACCAACGCCCGGCTCGCCCGCAAGGCATAAGGCACGGAGAGCAACCGCTCGCGCGGGCTCAGCACCTCTTCCTCTACCTCGACCTCCAGCCAGATCTCCGCGGCGTTTAAGGCGGTGTCCAGGGTGCCAAAGGCCACGTTGTCGCCGATCCGCGTTGTGTAGAGACCGTCCACCACCGTTACGAGGTTCGACGATTCGAAAAGCAGCGAGCCCGAGGTCGGGTCATTAAAGAGGCGAAAGGTCATGTTCACCTCCCCATCCACCAGGGTGCCCTCTTCCAGCAAGCGGCCCTGATAAGAAAAAAAGGGAGGCGGGGCCCCCTGCAGGGAGCCGATCCCCAGCAGGCAGATCGGCAG
>SLOV01000035.1 GCA_007132345.1 Kiritimatiellia bacterium | reverse complement strand
CTCATGTTTGCGGTATCGCCATCGAACCAGCCCTGGTTGAAACGGTTTCGTTTCCAGGCCGCATCGGGCACCAGCCCGGCGTTTTCGTGGTCCAGCGCAATATGGGTTTGCTGGCCAAGCCCCAGGGCCGTGGCCATGTGATAGATAAACGGCGCCCCCATGCCGCGCGCCACATGGCAGTAGTAGACATTGCAGGAATGGCTTAACGAGGCGCGCAGATCCATATCGCCATGGCCCCGGCGCAGCCAGCAGTTGATCCGAGCGCGCCCCAGCATGTAGTAGCCGGGGCAGTAGACCGTCGTGTGCGACGCCACTTTGTTGTTTTCGAGAGCGGCAAAGGCCACGATCGGCTTGAAAATGCTGCCGGGCGTATAGGTGCCGGCGGCAGCGCGATTGAGCAGAGGGTGGTCCGGCTCATCCATGAGTGCGATCCAGTCGTCGCGACGAATAAACGGCACGAAGAGATTCGGGTCGTAGGCGGGCGAGCTGGCCATGGCAAGGACATCGCCATTGTCCGGGTCCATGATGACGACGGCGCCGACCGTGTCGCGAAGCGCCAACTCGGCGAGCCGCTGTGCCTTACTGTCGATGGCCAGGCGCACATCGCTACCCGGCGCCGGGTCCTGCAAAGCGAGATCCTCGAAGCGGAACCCGCTGACATCCACCCGCAAGAGGCGCCCGCCGGCCTGTCCGCGCAGGACGCCATCGAAGCGGCGCTCCACGCCGGATCGGCCGATCATCTCCGGGTTGTAATAATTGAATGGCGTCTGGGCATCCTGCACCATGTTGGTGCGCCCGACATAACCGACGATGTGGCTGGCGAAAGAGCCCTGCGGGTAGACGCGCACCACCTCGGGCAGGATATCGACACCCGGCCACTGGGCGGACCGCTCCGCAAAGCGGGCCAGCGCCTGCTGATCGAGGTCGCGCCAGGCAATCAACGGCAGGGGCAGCCGCCGCTGGATATGGGTGACGATCTCCGCCTCGGTGATCTCCGGGGGGCGGCCCAGCGCCTCGGCCAGCTCACGGATGAGATCGTTCGCTTTGTCGCGCGTGCTGCGCCGGCCGGGGATCTGGCGAATTTCTTCGAGATAAAGGGCCAGGCTGAAACTTGGGCGGTTGTCGGCAAGAATTTCGCCGTCCCGATCGAAGATCCGGCCGCGCATGCCCGGCAACCGCACGCGGCGCACGCTCTGCTGGTCGAGTTGCCCGAGATAGGCCTCGCCCCGCCCCACCTGAATACGCCAGAGGGCCAACGCGAGCAGGGCGAAGACCAGGAGCATGGCCCCCAGCATCAGGCGGATACGCCACAGGTCCCGGTCGGCCTGCTGTGCACCGATCATCATCATACGACGCCCCCCTCGATATTACCCAGGTGCACATCGATGAACTCGATCAGCCGGAAGATCAGGGGGGCAAGCAGCGCCCCGGCGAGCAGTGCCCCGGTCAGCCTGGAGAGCAGACCCGGGGTGTAGAAGGCAATCTGACCGTTGAGCACCAGCAGCGCCCCCAGGCCAAGTGTGACCACCGCGTTGGCGAGGGCGCCGAGAATCAGATGCGTGATTGCGCGGAAGACAAAGACCAGATCGCGGAAGCGCGCCACCATCAGGGAGACGAGCGAAAAGAGGACGGAGGAATAGCCGAGCGGAATCAGGCTGAGGGCATCCTGCAGCAACCCGGCAAGCACGGCGGCGGTCAGCATCATTTCCCGGTCGCGCGTCATGGCGTAATAGAGGGCCACACTCAGCAGAACGGGCGGCCGGGCGATGCCCAGCAGCGTCCAGGAGGGCAGCACCGCCTGCGCCGTGGCGCCGCAAAGCAGGGCAAAGATCATCACCAGCGCGCTCATTGCCGTTCCCGCGCCTCCCGCGCCCGGCGCATGAGCAGTTCCTCCGCCGGATCGCGTTCCGGCACCACCACGAAGAGGTGGCCCAGACGGCCGAGGTCGGACTGCACCGCAACCATGGCCTGTTGATAGAGGCCGGAGGCGTCCATGGTGACCGAGTCGATCGACCCGACGAGCAGGCCGCGCGGAAAGATGCCGCCCAGCCCGGATGTCACGACTTCGTCGCCCGGCCGGATTTCCAGGTTCTTGTTGATGAAATCGATGCGGCAGTAGACCGCGCCGGTGGGGGCCTGGCCGCGCCCCGCCATGATGCCGAACGCGCCGGTGCGGGGGAGCAGTACCGGCACGCGGCAGCTCGGGTCGGAGATGAGCAGCACATCCGCGGTGCGCGGCGTGGCATCGAGGGTACGCCCCACCAGCCCATCGGGGGTGATGGCCGCCATGTTGGGGCCGAGCCCCTCCAGATATCCCTTCCCGATCCGCAGGGTGTGCCACCAACCGCCCACATCGCGGGCAATAACCTCTGCCGAGACCAGTTTGGACGGCATTCGATCCCGGTATGTCAGTTGCCGGCGGAGGCTTCGGTTCTCTTCGTCGAGCCCGCGATAGGTCAACAACTCATTGCGTAATCGCACCAATTCCTTCTCCATGATGCGGTTCTGTTCCGCCAGGTCGCCGATGCCCCGGATCGCGTCCCGGGCCCCGCCGGCGCGCCGGACCGCCGTGGTCACAACGCCTTGCAGCGGGGCGACCAGCTCGCGCAGACCGGCCCGCGCCCGATTGCCGATGCCGCCCGGTAGATTCAGGGCTGCGACCAGCGTCACCACAAGCGCAAACCAGACTATAGAACCGCGTTCTCTCACCGCTTCCTTCCATGTCCGCCGGGGATCTCGCCATCGGCGAGGCCCCGGCGCATGACACACCGGATCGAAGAGATGAGGGGACCGGGCCTTGCCCGGTGCTGGCGATGTTCAGCGGGTAGCGAGCGCGCCCTTCTTACCGGGCGTTACTGGCTACTTTGCGGAGGAAATTCAACTCGTGGAGGACGACACCGGTTCCTTCGGCAACAGCGCTGAGCGGGTCGTCGGCCACATGCACCGGCAACCCGGTCTGCTCGGCAATCAGCCGATCCAACCCGCGCAACAGCCCGCCGCCGCCGGCGAGCACGAGACCGCGATCCACGAGGTCCGCCGAGAGTTCGGGGGGGCAGCGCTCCAGGGTAATGCGAATCGCTTCCACGATCGTGGAAATCGGTTCCTGCAGGGCTTCGCGCACCTCTTCGGAAGTCAATGTCAGCGTCTTCGGCAATCCGGCAACCAGGTCGCGCCCCTTGACCTCCATGCTGGTTTCCTCCTCAAGGGGGTAGGCCGAACCGATCGAGATCTTGATTTCCTCGGCTGTTCTATCTCCAATCATCAAATTATAGGCCCGCTTCACATACTGAACAATGGCCTCATCCATCTCATCTCCGCCGACGCGGACGCTGCGACTGAACACGATCCCCGCAAGGGAGATCAGGGCCACTTCGGTGGTCCCGCCCCCGATATCCACGATCATGTTACCGGCGGGCTCCTGCACGGGCAGGCCCACACCAATCGCCGCCGCCATCGGCTCTTCGATCAAATATACCTCACGCGCCCCTGCATGGGTCGCGGAATCTTTTACGGCCCTCTTCTCAACCTCGGTAATGCCGCTTGGCACCGCGATGATGACTCTGGGCCGCACCATCTTTCTTCGATTATGTACCTTGCGAATGAAATACCGGAGCATGGCCTCGGTAATTTCGAAATCGGCGATCACACCCGCCTTCAGCGGACGGATTGCGACAATGCTTCCCGGCGTGCGGCCAAGCATACGCTTGGCCTCCTCGCCAACGGCAAGAACCCGGTTGGTTCCAGTCTGGATCGCCACCACCGAGGGCTCCCGCAGCACAATACCGCGGTCGCGCACGTAAACCAACGTATTTGCCGTTCCGAGGTCGATGCCGATGTCGTTAGAAAACACACCAAAAAGACGGCTGAACATAAGAGAAATCGGTCCTGAAAAAGACTAACAAGCGCGTAAAAACTGGGCGTACTCTGTGGGAGCGGCCCTGAAGCGTCAAGAGAGAAAACCGGGCGAGGAAACCGGACCATGAACGGTTGCGCCCCGGTGGGGTCGAACTTTCGAATGGCCATGTCTTGCCCATCCGCACCCCCCATCACGCGCAGAGGCTTTCTAAAAGGACTGGCCGGCTGCACCGGCGGGCTGGCTGTCGCCGGCTTCGGTTATATGCGCTGGCTGGAACCGTCCTGGCTCGCCTCCCCGCGGCATACCCTGACGCTCCCGGCATGGCGTGCGGCGACCCCCCTGCGCATCGCCCATCTCTCCGACCTGCACGCCTCCCCGGTCGTTCCTTATCGCCAGATCGAGCGGGCCATTATCGATACGCTGGCGGCAAGCCCTGACCTGATCTGCCTGACGGGCGACTTCGTGACCCGCGAACCGGATGAGCCGGACCACTATGCGCGCCTGCTGCGCAGACTGTCACAGGCCGCCCCCACCTTCGCGGTGCTCGGCAATCACGACGGCGGGGCGTGGTCCCGCAACTACGGCGGGCAGCCCGACACCCGGGCTGTCCGGCGCGTGCTCGACCTTGCGGAGATCCAGTGCCTGCATAATCGCAGCGTTACAATCGAGCTGCATGGCCAGCCATTGCACCTCGTTGGCGTAGGCGACTGGTGGGCCGGCCAGCTCGATGCACGACTGGCTTTTGGCGGCGGGGCAGGCAGGCAGGACGAGCTCCCCACTGTAGTCCTGAGCCATAACCCCGACACCAAGGAGGCCTTGTCGCCCTACCCCTGGGATCTCCTGCTGAGCGGGCACACCCATGGAGGGCAACTCTCCCTGCCGCTCCTCGGCACGCCGTTTGCGCCCGTGCACGACCATCGCTACGTGCACGGACTGAAACCCTGGCGCGACCGCTGGATTCATGTGACCAGCGGCGTCGGCAATCTCCACGGCCTCCGCCTCGGCTGCCGCCCCGAGGTCAGTCTCATCGACATCACGCCTCAGTATGACGAAACCTAGAAGCACCTGGCTTGCCGAAAGCATTGTGCCAACACCGTATTCGTACTATCAATGCCCCTGTTGAAGAAGAACCTCGATTGGCGACTATGCAATTCACACATCTGACACTTCGAAACTGGCGAAACTTCGTCAGCGCGGAGATCGACCTTGGGCAAAGGCTTTTTCTTACCGGCCCGAACGCGAGCGGCAAGTCGAATCTACTGGATGCATTCCGATTCCTGCGCGATGTCGCCAAGACTGGGGGTGGGCTGCAACAAGCGGTTAAAGAACGTGGTGGCCTATCCAAAGTGCGCTGCCTTGCAGCCCGGCGCTATCCCGACGTAGAGATTGCCGTTGCGCTGAGAGATGACTCCACATCTCCAGCTACTGCGTGGCAGTACGGGCTGGGCTTGCGGCAGGAATCCCGCGGTCAGCGAAGAGTATTACTGTCCTACGAACGTGTCTGGAAGAACGGCAAGTCACTTCTCGATCGACCCGCCGACAACTCTGACGACCAGGACGATGAGGCCCGCCTCACACAGACGCATCTCGAGCAAATCAACTCCAACGTCAAGTTCCGTGAGATCGCTTCCGCTTTCGAAAAGACACTCTATCTGCATCTCGTGCCCCAATTGCTGAAGCACCCCGAATTGGCTAATCGGGACGTTGGCGGTGAAGATCCTTTTGGGGTCCGCTTCCTTGAACGTGTGATGATGACCCCCGAAAAGACACGGCGGGCGCGTTTGAAGAAGATTGAACAAGCCCTGCGGATTGCAGTGCCTGAACTGAAGAATCTATCGGAAATGCGCGACGAACGCGGTCAGCCGCACCTTGAAGCGCTCTATGAGCACTGGCGTCCACATGGCGGACGTCAACGTGAAGACCAGTTTTCGGACGGAACTCTACGGCTCATCGGCCTACTTTGGACTCTTCTCGACGGGGAGGCGTTGCTGCTGTTGGAGGAACCGGAACTGTCTCTGCATGCGCAGATCGTTTCCCGCTTACCTGCTCTCATCTGGAAACTCCAGAGAAGCAAAGGCAGACAGGTTGTCGTATCTTCGCACAGCGCCGAGCTGTTTTCGGATAAAGGCATAAACCCGTCTGAAGTAGCGCTTCTGCGTCCCCGTGGAAGCGAAGGCACCGTTGTGGAGCTGGCTTCGGAAAGAGAGGAAGTCCGTCTTCTGTTGGAGGGCGGCATGAGCATCGCGGATGCGGTATTGCCTGTTACCGCGCCTACGAGGATCGAGCAACTGGCCTTGTTCGAATGACGCTGCCGATTCCCATCTCCCTTGCCGCCGAAGATGACCTGAGCGAGTCGGTTCTTCGTCGAATTCTCTCCACATACCCAGGCCGCTTTGCCGTCGGCAATGTTTTCGGGCGTTCCGGTTTTGGCTACCTTAAAAAGCAAGTGAGCGCCTTCAATAATGCCGCAAAGCACTTGCCCTTCCTGCTTCTCACAGATTTGGATCGATACGAATGCCCCCCCTCCCTTTTGGCCGACTGGCTTTCATCCGAACGGCACAAGCACTTCTTGTTAAGGGTTGCCGTTCGCGAGGTGGAGAGTTGGTTGTTAGGCGATCCGGTTGGCTTGAGTCGCTTTCTCAGGTTACGCCGTCCAACAGAGATCGTTGATCCCGAGCGGCTCCATGATGCAAAGAATGCTTTGCTGGCATGCGCAGTTCGCTCACCCAGCCGATCGCTTCGTGAATCTCTTGTCTCGCGCAGCAAACAATCGGGGCGGCTTCTCCAAGGACCGGATTACAATGGCACCCTCGCACGATTCGTATTCAGTTCATGGGACTTAGATGGCGCAAAGCGCAAATGCCTCAGCCTATCTCGTCTGTGCGGTGCTATCGAGCGACTTGCCACCGATTACGATACACCACAGTAAGAGAGAACCCATGCACGAGGTCGGATTAGCGCAGCAGACCCTGGAGATCGCGCTGGACGCCGCGCGACGCGAAGGCGCTCAAACCGTCCGCAAGCTCTGCCTGCGTATCGGCGAGTGGTCCGGTGTGGAGTTGGAGGCGCTGCGGTTTGCCCTCGAATTGGTGACAGAGGGGACGCCAGCGGAGGGCGCGGAACTGATCATGGAACGGGTGCCGCCCGCCTGCCGATGCGCCGCCTGCGATTGCCTTTTCAACGTGGCCGAATACGACTATCATTGTCCGAAATGTGGCGCTGAATCTCAACAGCTCTGCCAGGGCCGTGAAATGGACCTGGTATCATTGGAGGTAGCCTGATGTGCGATCATTGCGGTTGTTCCGCTCCACCACCCGATGCCGCCCATGAGCACGACCATTCGCATGCGCATGCGCACGGTCACGCCCATGGCCATACCCACCACCACGATCATGACGAAGAAAGGCGCACCGTCGCGTTGCACCAGTCGCTCATGGCGAAGAACAACCTGCTGGCCGAACGGAACCGTGGCTTCTTCCTGGGGCGCGGGCTCCTGGCCCTGAACCTGATGAGCTCGCCAGGCTCGGGGAAGACCGCCCTGCTGGAACGTACGCTTTGCGATCTGCGCGACGAATTCAAGATGGCAACGCTCGTTGGCGATCTGGCCACCGATAACGACGCAGTGCGCCTCCGCAAGGCAGGCAGCCCATCAGTCCAGATCTCGACCGGCACCGTCTGCCACCTGGACGCCCACATGATCCAACACGCGCTGGAAGACCTGGGCGCGGCCCAGGTGGACCTGCTCTTCATCGAAAATGTCGGCAACCTCGTCTGCCCCGCCGGCTTCGACCTGGGCGAAGACCTGCGCGTGGTCGTGATGGCTGTGACGGAAGGCGAGGACAAGCCCCTCAAGTACCCATCGATTTTCCATGGGGCCGACGTCGTGCTGATCAACAAGGTCGATCTGGCCGAAGCTGTGGAATGGACGAGCGACAAGGCGCGCGAACATGTGCGGCAAGCCGCGCCCCATGCGACTCAATTAGAGGTATCGGCCCGCACCGGTGCCGGCCTGGAGGCATGGTATAGCCTGCTTCGGGAGCGCCTGCTGGCCAAACGGGCACCGCGCACCGCGGGCCATGCGCATTCACATTAAGCGGAAAGGCGATTCGCAGCAGTCCCGCTCCGTCGACGGCAGGCGGGGTTCCGGTTCGGGGCACGCACCCATGGCGCTCAGGCCGTTGCCAACTGGTTGAGGGCATGCTCGACGGCATGCCAGCACATAGTGGCGCACTTGATGCGCATGGGAAAGTTCTTCACCCCTTCCAGCGCCACCAGATCGCCAAGTTCCGAGGGATCGATCTCTTTGCGTCCACGCATCAACTCAACAAAGTCGCGAATCTGTTCACGCGCCTCGCCGACCGGTCTGCCGACAAGTGTTTCGGCCATCATCGATGCCGACGCCACGCTGATGGCGCAGCCGTTGGCGTCGTAGCGAATGTCCGAAACGGTGCCATCCTCCGCGACGGTCGCGGTCAACCGGATCCGATCCCCGCAGGTCGGGTTCTCTTCGTCCACCAGCACTTCCTCGTCCGTCAACGTCGCCGCGTGGCGGGGGTGCTTGTAATGGTCGATGATCATCTCTTGATAGAGATCATCCATCTGCATGGTCGAAGAACTCCCGGGTTTTGTGCAAAGCGGCGACCAGGGCATCGACATCGTCTTCCGCGTTATAGAGGTAAAAACTCGCGCGGCTCAACGCGGCATGGCCCAGTTGGCGGATCAGAGGTTGCACACACATGTGGCCGGCGCGAATCGCAATGCCTTGTTGATCGACGAACTGCGCCACGTCATGCGGGTGAATGCCGTCCAAGCTGAAGGAAACGGCCCCACCCCGCTCGGGCGCATGCCCGAAGATCTCCAGGCCCGGCACCTCTTCAAGCCGCTCGATGGCATATTGGGTCAAGGCCGCTTCATGCCGGTGCAGGGTGTCCATGCCGAACTGCCGCAACCAGCGCACCGCGGCCCCAAGTCCGATGGCACCCGCCATGTTGGGTGTCCCTGCCTCAAACTTGTGCGGAATTTCGGCCCAGGTGGCGCTGCGCCAATCGACTTTCAATATCATCTCGCCGCCGCCGAGAAACGGCTGCATGGACTCCAGGAGGTTGCGCCGCGCGTAGAGCACGCCGATCCCAGTTGGCCCCAGCATTTTGTGCCCCGAAAAGGCCAGAAAGTCGCAGTCGAGATCCGTAACATTCACCGGAAAATGGGGCACGCTTTGCGCACCGTCGACGAGCACGAGGGCGCCGGCCCGATGCGCCTCCGCAACCATCTCCCGCACAGGATTAATCGTGCCGAGCAGATTGGACATATGCGTTATAGCCACCAGCTTGACGTTCCCGGAGAGCAGTTTGCGATAGGCCTCGAGGTCGAGCGTTCCATCGTCGAGTACTGGAATGAACTGGAGTTGCGCCCCGGTTCGTGCCGCGAGGAGTTGCCACGGAATCAGATTGCTGTGGTGCTCCATTTCGGACAGCACGATTTCATCGCCAGGCTTCAGGATAGCATCGCCCCAGCCGTGCGCCACGAGGTTGATCGATTCGGTAGTTCCCCGCGTAAAAACAATACATTCCGTTTCCGGCGCCCCGATGAAGCCTGCAAGATCGGTACGTGCCGCCTCGTAAAGAGCCGTGGCCTCCGCCGCCACCTGGTGCAACGCCCGATGCACATTCGCGTTGCAGGTTCTGTAGTAGTCGGCAACGGCATCAATCACCGCGGCGGGCTTCTGCGTGGTGGCCGCATTATCGAGATATACCAGGCGCTGGCCCTCATGGACGGTGCGATGCAGCATGGGAAACTCGGCGCGCAAAGCGGCCATATCCAGGCCCAACTCGTCCGCCACAGGGGCTGTCATCGTTGCTGAGGTCGTCATGATAGGGCTCCGCAGCTCAGACTTTGAGGAACACTTTCCCGTCTTCCACTTTGGTCTTGAAGCTTGCCACGCCGCGCACGGCCGGCAGCGAAAGCGCCGCGCCATTCCGAATGTCGAAACGTGCGCCATGCAGGGGACAGACAAGCTCGAACCCTTCCAGATCACCATGCATCATGGTGGCGCGCTGATGCGAGCACCAGGCGCTGATCGCATAAAATGCGCCGTCTACTTTGAATAAACCGATCTGCCGCGACCCGCCCAAATCAATCATTTTGCGGTCTGTCTCCTCGAATTCGTCGACCGCCGCGGCCTCTGTCCATTTCTTAAGATGCATGGTTGATTACCCAGACTGACTATAAAACCCGGTCCAACTTCTCCACGAGCAATTCGTGCACACGATCCCGAATCGACGCGTACGGAATCCGGTCAAGAATTTCATCGTAGAACCCGAGAATCAACAACTTCCGCGCTTCATGCTCCGGGATACCGCGGGCCCGCAGGTAGAAGACCTGATTCTCGTCAAGATTCCCGATGGTGGCCCCGTGGCTGCACTTCAGGTCGTCGGCATCGATGAGCAGCCCCGGAATGGTATCGGCGATCGCGCCATTAGAAAGCACCAGATTATTGTTGGTCTGATAGGCATCCACCTTGATCGCCCCGGGCTTGGCCTGAATGATCCCCCGATAGACCGAGTGGCCTTGGTCCATCACCGCTCCTTTATAGAGCAGCCGGCTATAGGTGTGCGGCGCGGAGTGGATCTGCAGGGTGGTCTGGTCGATGTGCTGATCGGTATCCGTACAGAAAATGCCGTCGAGTTCGGCCGACGAACCCGGTCCGGCCACGTCGCTGCCGAATTTCAACTTACTGATCTGGCTGCCGAGGTTCAGCGTAATCCAGTCGACCTGTGCATCGCGCTGCACCACGGCCATGTCGTTTCCAATCTGATACGTGCCGCGCCCCCACTCCTGGAGCGTCAGGAACTTGAGGCGCGCCGCCTGGTCCACATACAATTCCCGCGCCGAAACAACGCCCATCGAGACCTCGTCGTCCGACTCGAGATGCTCCACCACCGTCGCTTCACTGCCCGACTCGGCCACAATGACCAGCCGGGGAATCAGCACCGCGCCCGTCTCGCGTTGACGGTATCGGAGGAAGATCCCTTTCTCCAATTTCGTGCCTTCTGGAATATGAATGAAGATGCCAACATTCCAAAAGGCACCATTGAGGGCCGTGAACTTGTCTGTCGAGGCGGGGAGAGCCGCACCCTGCAGATACTGCTGTACCCAGTCGGGGTGTTCTTCGGCAGCATCGAATAGCGAGGCAACGTAAGCGCGGCCCGCGCTCAGAATCCCCGTACGGTCTTCGATCGACACAGACGCGCCGTCCACCTGCACAACCACATCGAACGCACTGTCCCAGTCTGTCGGCTGCACGCTCCCGGCGGCCGCCGATGGCAGGGCGCTCCACGTATCGAAACGAAATAGCGCGGGGTCTGTCTTCCGCCACTCCTCATCGAAGGCATGTGGGGCGGGCAACCGCAGATATTCCGCGAATGCCTCTTCCCGCTTGCCGCGTAACAACGGGTTGCCCGGTTGGGTCAGCGCGGAAAAGGCTTCTTCCGTGAAACCGGCAATGGTCTCGCTGGCCTTCTCCGCGAGCGCAGTATCGTTCATACTCATTCGTTTCCCTCTTTCCTTAAAATATCGAGCTGAACCATCGGTATGCTCAACCGATGCTACCTTCCAGCTTCAGCTCCAGTAACTTGGTTGCCTCAACGGCAAACTCCATCGGCAACTGTTTGAAGACTTCCTTGCAGAAGCCATTTACGACGAGAGAAATGGCGCTCTCCTCGTCGATGCCGCGGCTGCGCAGATAAAAGAGCTGGTCTTCACTGATCTTCGAGGTCGTCGCCTCGTGCTCAATGATGGCCGTACTGTTCTCTGCCTGAATATATGGCACCGTATTCGCCGTGCAGGTGGCGCCCACCAGCATGGAATCACACGCGGAATAATTGCGGCACCCGACCGCATCGGGCAGAACCTGCACCAGTCCCCGATAGGTATTCGCGGAGTGCCCCGCCGAAATCCCTTTCGAGACGATCGTGCTGCGGGTGTGATTGCCGATATGGATCATCTTTGTGCCGGTGTCGGCCTGCATGCGGTCGTTCGTCACGGCCACTGAGTAGAACTCGCCCACCGAATGGTCTCCCTGCAGGATGCAGCTTGGATACTTCCAGGTAATAGCCGCCCCTGCCTCCACCTGTGTCCAGGAGATCTTTGAGCGCTTGCCGCGGCAGTGACCGCGCTTGGTGACAAAGTTGTAAATGCCACCCTTTCCTTCGGCGTCGCCTGCATACCAATTCTGAATCGTGGCATACTTGATCTGTGCGTCGTCGAGCGCAATCAATTCCACCACGGCCGCGTGGAGCTGGTTTGTATCGCGCATCGGGGCGGTGCAGCCTTCAAGGTAACTCACATAGGCGCCCTCTTCGGCGATAATCAGCGTCCGCTCGAACTGACCCGTGTCCTGAGAATTGATACGGAAATAGGTGGAAAGCTCTACCGGACAACGCACTCCCTTCGGCACAAAGACGAAGGAGCCGTCCGTAAAGACCGCCGAATTCAGCGACGCGAAATAGTTATCGGTCTGCGGAACGACTGTCCCGAGGTATTTGCGCACGAGATCCGGATAATCCCGGATCGCCTCGGAGATGGAACAGAAGATGATCCCCATATCCTTGAGCATTTCCCGATGCGTCGTCGCTACGGAAACCGAATCGAAAACGGCGTCAACCGCGACGCCCTCCATGCGATGCTGCTCGTCGATCGGAATACCGAGGCGTTCAAACGTTTTGCGGACCTCCGGATCGATCTCACCGTCTTCGTTCTTGAACCGGTCCGTCATCTTCTTGGGCGCCGAATAGTAACAGATATCCTGGTAATCGATCTCCGGATAGTTCAGCAGGGCCCAGCGCGGTTCGGACTTCTTCTGCCACCAGCGGAACGCCTTCAATCTCCATTCCGTCATCCACTCTGGTTCGCCCTTCTTCGCGGAGATCAGACGAATGGTCTCTTCGTTCAACCCCTTCGGAATACGATCTTCGTCCACCTGCGTGACGAAGCCGTACTGATACTCCTCCTGAATGAGGGCACTGTCGGTTCCGAGTTTGTCTTCCATGATGAATTCCTTTTCGTTGTAACGTTCAGGCCATCAACGCTTCTTTTCCGAACTCGTTGCGCACCCAGTCATAACCTTCTTCTTCCAGACGCTTGACCAGCTCGGGGCCGCCGCTGAACGCCACCTTCCCGTCGATCAAGACGTGGAGATGGTCCGGATGAATGTAGCGAAGGATTCGCTCGTAGTGGGTAATCACCAAGAGGCCGAACTCGGCGCCGACGAGCTTGTTGACACCCATTGAGACCACCTTCAATGCGTCAATGTCCAGGCCCGAGTCGGTCTCGTCCATCACCGCCATGCGGGGGCGCAGCGTCAGCATTTGAAGAATCTCCATGCGCTTCTTCTCGCCGCCAGAGAAACCGTCGTTGAGATACCGGTTCAGGAACGTCTGGTCGACGCCGACAAAATCCATGTCTGCGCGGAGTTGTTTCAGGAACTCCGCGGCCTTCAGCTTCTTCTCTCCGTAAACCGCATCGTGCGCATGCTTGAGGAAGGAAGCCACGGTGACACCGGGCACGGCGACCGGGTACTGGAAGGCGAGGAAGAGGCCTTTGCGAGCGCGCTCTTCAGGGTCGAGTTCGAGAATGTTCTCGCCCTCAAAGAGAATCTCGCCGCCGGTTACCTCATAGGCCGGATGCCCCATGATCACATTCGCGAGGGTACTCTTGCCCGAGCCGTTAGGCCCCATCAGCGCATGGGTCTCTCCCTTGGCTACGGTCAGACTCAGACCATTTAGAATGGGCTTGCCTTCAATTTCTGCTTTCAGTTCGTTAATTTCGAAATAGCTACTCATCATTTGTCTCCTCTGTTGCGAGTCGCAACCGATTCCATCTCCTTACGTTCACAAAATCTGTCTCTGCCCGTCGGCTGCTATATGTCGAATCCCAGTTCCAGCCGGGCCTCCTCCGTCATCATCTCCGGGCTCCAGAGCGGTTCCCAGACCACTTCAATGCCGACATCGTCGATGCCCTTCAGCGAAAGCAGGTTCTCGCGAACCTGATGCAGAATGTAGGGGCCGAACGGACAACCCGGCGAGGTGAGGGTCATGTCCACTTCGACACGCGCCTCTTTCTGTTCCACCCGGTACACCAGGCCCAGGTCGACAATATTCATATGCAGTTCGGGGTCGACGACCGCGCGCAGCACATCCCGCATATCGTCCTCCGTCCAGACGGGCACCGAAGCGGATGGCGCGCTTGCTTCCGGGTTCAGATTCGTTTCTTCGCTCATACGCACTGTTCTCCGATGTTCATTTCGATCGGACGCGGATCGCCTTCACGGAACTCCGCCAATGTAAGTTGGCTGATGTAGCGCAGCAGGTGCTCCTGCACCCGCAGGATCGGCCGTCGAATATTGCAATGGTCCTGTTGACGGCAGGACTTCGAATCGTCGCAGCAAGGGGTCAGATAGACCGGCCCTTCCAACGACTCAATCACTTTACCCACCGTCACGCGCTCGAGCGGCTGCACGAGCCGATAGCCGCCGTGCATGCCCTTGGTCGAGGCCACATAGCCGGCACGCGTCAGCGCCTGCATGACTTTACCCAGTAAATCCTGCGGAATCTCGTGGCGTTCGGCAATGTCCTTCACCGGCAGATAGCCACCGTTGGCGCTGGCATCCAATTCCAGCAGCGCCATCAGGCCATATTCGACTCGTTTACTAAATCGCAGCATCGTTACCCTGAAAATAGGACCAATCTGGTCCCCTTTTTGCTGAAAAAAACCAGCGGAAATCCGTTCCACCGGCTCTCCACCGTGATCTCACCCTATCGTGCCCTCCTCGCCATGTCAACCATGAGGCAACGAAACGCGAAGAAGCGCCCGGCGCCGCTCACGGGCTCTCTTCTTCAACCAGGTTCGCGCGCTGGAGCCCGTCCAAATCGCGATGCAGCCGTTGCGCCGTGCTGCGCTGACCAGAGGTGTAATCGTTCGGATCCTCCAGTGCAGCGCGCAATCGTTCTTCGTACCTGGCCAGAAGTTCATGGTTCTCATGACCTTCGACCCGAAGATACGCCTCCACCAACGACACCAGTTCGAACGGATGCATCGAAGAACGGATGGCCGCCTCGACGAATTCTGCATCGCTCTGGCCGCCGGTTTCCATCAGATAGATCCCGGCTGCCGCCCGTTGAGCGGGGGTGCCTTGCTGCACGTAAATGCGGGATACTTCTTCCAACGAGAGGGTGCGAATACGGTCGAGCCAAGCCATCGCTTCGGCACGCAATTGATCGGGATTCTGCCCGGTATCGCGCTCTTCCCGACGCGGAAGGAGAAGCTCTCGAAGCAGCAGACGAGCCAGATCGCCGCGTGCGGCGGGGCGCCGCATCGAGTCGTATGAACGCCAACCCTTATCTTCCTCCGTATCGGGCGGCAATGTAGGCATGTACGAAAGATAGCGGAAGAACCTGCTGTCGCTGGGGTGATGATCCAGGTAGGTCAGAAAAGTGTCGTCGAGCAGCCTGACCAGCAACGGAATGGATGCAACGCCTCGGGAGAGGATCGCTTCAACGGGGTCTTGCCCGGACTCGTCGGCAGGTAATTGTGGCGAGTCACCCGACGTAACAATTGAAGGCAGAATCCAAAGCCCGGCCAGCCAAGTGGCCGGCGGGGAATCTGCGTTCACCAGCGCAGCGGCCAACCCCTGCTCCTCTTCGCTCAGCCCATCGATCAGGGGCGGGTCCTGCATTTCCACGCGCTCTGTGATATGGGACAGGAGTCGTTCCGCGCCCCCGTCATATTGCCAGATGCCCTCGAAACGGTCGATGAGTTCGGTCAGTCCGTCGCGATAGGACCGCCAGCACCTTGTGCCAAGCCACAAATCGTACAGTGCCATATACCGGCCCTCCGCAATGTATTGAACCGCATCGCCCAATACCTGTTCAGGCCTGATGGCCGCGTCGAAGAGCGCCTCCGCAAGTAGGGATGCCTCCTGGCGCAATCCGTGGCGGTGGGCCAACGCGGCCAGAACGAATGCGGCTGCTACATCTTCAACAGTTCCAAGGACAAAATGACCGATATGGCAGCCGAACCCCAGGCAGGGACGACGAAGGGAAAGGACGATGGTGTGCAGATCCTTGCTGAGATTGGCACCTTGAATACGGCCATCCACGCTTACGGCCCGGCCGCCCGAACCGGGTCCTGCCAGTTTGCTCTCACGCCATACAGGCTTCCTGGGCGTATTGCGGGGTCGCGGCCCATAGGGTGGGTTGACGAAGACAATCCGTCCGGCGATGTAGACGTAGAAACCCTCTCCCCATTCCGTTGGTCCCAGAAGCCATGCGTTTCCGCTCAGAAAACGGTCGGGAAAGCTCAGCCTCCCATGCCAGAGAAGCTCATTGGACGCCATTGTGAAGCGGATGTACTCGGCGTTAGAGACATCGGGCAGTCCCAGTTCGTAAAGGCGTTCGAACTCGGCGGAAAAATCGCGCTCGATCTCTGCCTTTATCGGCCCGGCCAGAAGAAGGATGGGGATCCATAGCTGATTCTTCAGCAATCTGAAATTGTTGCCTAGCAATGACGAATGACGAACGACCCAAGTTCGAATGAAATCTGAAGCACGAAGCCCTAATGACTGCCCAAAACGGTTGCTGCTATGCACGCGTTTAATCCTTGTATCCCATAGCAGGGCGGCACATTGAGCCAGCCGAGAACCGTTCCGTTTCGCGACATTTTGATTTCGGGCTTCATTCGAGCTTGGGTGTTTGGGTACTTCGCCATTTGTACCCAGTGATCTACGAGTGTTCGCGAATTGGCCATGGAGGGGGATCAGAGGCCATGCGCTCAGCCTCGACGCAAAGCCTCGCCAACGCTTCTTCATGGTTGCAAATGTACACGGGGCACCGACGAAGCCCTCACCACAGGACGGGATGGGATCCCGTCCTACCTTTTTTCGTTTCGATGGCGCACCTTCGGGTTTCATCCACCATCCTCTACCACCAACTCAACCCGCATCCCGCATCCCGCATCCCGCATCCCGCATCCCGAATCCCGCATCCCGTATCCCGCATCCCGTATCCCGAACCCCGCATCACGCATCACGCATCACGCATCACGCACCGCGACGCCCCCTGCACCCACCGCGTATTCAACCCACGAATGGTAGCATGGAGCCCGGCATTAGTTCGCGCAGAAAATCCTCGCAGGGAACACAAGGGACCTCGTCGAGGACCAACTTTTCTCTGCCACGATAAAGAAGGCACGCTTGTGCTTGCGGATAATCCTGCTTGAACGCGCGGAGCGAGCGGACATCGGATCGATGCACTTGCCTCGCATTCTTCACTTCCAAAGCCGCAAACGTTTCCTCGCCATAGAGAATAAAATCGACTTCGACTCCGGATTTGGTCCGCCAGTAGTGGAGCCCGATATCCGGGCGGTCTCCATACGCGATCCACGCGCGCAGATGCTGGGCAATGAGCCCCTCCAGCGTGGCGCCGGCCATCTCTTCAGGGGCATCGAGTGGGCCACGTGGTCGCACCGAACGAAATACTCCCGCGTCAAAGAAGTAGAATTTTGGGTGCTGGGCAAGGTGTCGTTTTGCGCGCCTGGCGAAGACGGGCAGGCGGAATGCGAGCAAGAGGTCTTCTAACACTTCCACATAGCCTTCTACCGTATTGCGATGAACCTGACACTCTCTGGCAACTGCAGTGAGGTTCAGCGCGGAGGCATGGGAAAAAGATACGGCTTCGAGAAATCGGGCAAACGCCCCAACATCCCGCACCAGTGTCTCGGCCTTCACCTCCTGTTCGAGGTACAGGCCGACATAGGCGCTCAGCGCTGCGCGGCGATCTGGAGCGGAATAGACAACCGGCACCAACCCGGTTTCCAGCGCCATTTGCAGGTCAAACTCGTCGCCCAATTCAGCCGCCATAAAGGGGTGCATGGTGGTTAACGCCGCGCGCCCTGCCAGAAGGTCCACGCCGGAGCGTTTGAGTTTGCGGGCACTCGAACCGGTCATGATAAAGCGATACCGGGAGTTTTCCTCCATTTCCTGATGAACCACGTCCAGCAGCTCGGGTAGTTTCTGCACCTCATCCAGAATAACCGTCGCTGACCCTTTTCGCGCGGCGGTCAATTCCCGCAACCGTTCCGGCCTGGCGGCATAGTGGCGAAACATCTCGCGATCAAGCAGGTCGACCAT
>SLOV01000104.1 GCA_007132345.1 Kiritimatiellia bacterium | reverse complement strand
TCGAGGCGATCGAGACAGGCGAGGTCGCCGCGGGCACAGATGCGGGAACGACAGGGACGGCAGTCGAGGCCGTCAGTGACGAGGACGCGATGATCGGGGCCATAAGGGCCGGTGCGAACCGGGTCGGTGGCGCCAAAGAGGGCCAACACGGGCGTGCCCGCGGCGGCGGCCATGTGCATGGGGCCGGTGTCGACGGTGATGGCAAGATCCATCGCCGCTAATAGCGAGCCCAGACCGACGAGTGTGGTGGAGCCCGCCAGGTTCTCGACAAAAGGCGCCGCGGCTTGAATCTCGTCGCAGGCAACCAGGTCCTCGCGTCCGCCCACGATAAACAGCGAAGGCGCACACAGTTCGCGAAGTCGATTGGCCAATTCGCCGAAACGGACTGCGGGCCAGTTCTTGGTGTCCCAGCGCGAACGCGGAATCAGGGCAATACGCGGGCGCGGGGTGTCGGTCACGAAAGGCGGGAAATGCACAGGGAACTCAGGCGTGGTTTTAGGCAGGCCGAGCAGATCGGCGAAATCGAGCAGCTCATCGACCGCATGTCGCTCCTTATTGCAGGGACCCGCGACCCGATTGTAGAAGTGGTGCGAGCCTTCGCGGTGAAAGGAGGGGCCGATTCGCTCGCCACCACGCGCGGCGCGGACGATCCAGGCGCTCTTGAGCAGTCCTTGCAGATCGAGGATGCGGTCATAGCGCTGCTTACGCAACTCGTAGAGGAACTTGCCCATCTTGGAAGGATGCTTGCGGGGAAAGCCAATGACCCGGTCGACATCCTCGAAACAGCCGACCAGATCGACGTACTCGGTCTGTGTGACCCAGTCGATGGCGGCGCCAGTGGCCTGCTTCAGAATGCGGACGATAGGCAGGGCATGGAAGAGGTCGCCCAGCGAGCTGAGCTTTACCACCAGCAGGCGGGGTGGTTCGGAAAGGCTCATATGCCGGTCAATGGCGGGGCGTCATTAGAGGCCGCCCAGCGCCGTCGCTTCTTCGCGGAGCATCAGCATGACGGCCTTCTGCGCATGCAGCCGGTTTTCGGCCTGATCGAACACAATAGAGCGCGGTCCATCGATGACTTCCGCGGTCTGCTCGTAGCCGCGCATCGCGGGGAGACAGTTCATGAAGAGCGCTTCGGGATCCGCGGCCTCCAGCAAGCCGGCGTTGACCTGGTAGGGCGTGAAGACTTTCACGCGTTCGTCGAGCTGGTCTTTGTCGATGTGGTAACTCATCCAGGAATCGGTATAGAGAACATCGGCGCCTTCGGCGGCGGTGCGGGCGTCGTGAAAGACCTCGACACTGCCTCCCGACTCGGCGGCAGCGGCCCGGCTCTGGCGCAGTACGCTTTCGAGCGGACTGTATTCGGGAAGTTCGGGGCAAGCCACTCGGACATGCAGGCCCATGCGCGCCCCGCCGTACATGAGGCTGTGCGTGACGTTATTGTTGCTATCGCCGAAGTAGGTAAGGGTCAGCCCTTTCAGACGCTTCTTCTTCTCTCGAATGGTCTGCAGGTCGGCAAGGATCTGGCAGGGATGCGCAAAATTAGTGAGGGCGTTGATGACGGGGACGGTGGCGTGCGCGGCCATTTTTTCGATGTCGAGATGGTCGTAGAGGCGGGCCATGATCAGGTCCACGTAGCGGCTGGCGACGCGCACCATGTCCTCGATGGTTTCTTTACCGGCGCCGAGCGGCGAGGTGGTGGTGTCGTAGTAGATGGCATCGCCGCCCATCTGGCACATACCGGTTTCGAACGAAACGCGGGTGCGCAGGCTCGGCTTTTCGAAAACCATGAGCAAGACCTTGCGGTGCATGGCCCGTTCGTAGCGGGCCGGTTCGCGTTTGACCGCATCGGCCAGGTCAAGTACCTGCCCAATGCGATCGGCTGTCCAGTCGTCTAGGGTAATGAGATGCAGCATGAAGACGCCCTTTCCTGTTTCAACTCGTCAGGTCTTCGTAATAGCGGTCGATTTCCGCGTCGCGATGAAAAATCATGAGCATGAGGGCGGCGCGGATCCACATGCCGTTCCGGACCTGCCGCCAGTAGACGGCGCGCGGGTCATGGTCCACCTCGACGGCAATCTCGCCGCGGCGCGGCAATGGGTGGAGCAGTGCGGCGTTCGGTTTGAGCAAAGGCAGATGCTCGACGCCAAACGAGAAGCGGCGCAGATCGATCTTCTGGCTCTCGCCCGCGATGTCCCACTCGTCCTGAAGGCGGGTCATATAGATGGCGTCGGCCTCGGGAATGGTGGCATGGAAATCGTCCGTGAGCTGCACGGGCACGCCCGCTTCCCGGAGTTCGGCCAGGATGTCGTCGCCGATCTGCAAGGACGGCGGGGCGGCAAAGACGAGGCGCACGCCCGGGTAGAGGGCGAGCAGGCGGGAAAGCGAACGGACCGTGCGGCCGCGGGCCAGGTCGCCGACGAAGACGACGGTCTTGCCTTCGATGCCACCGACCTCTTCGAAGCTGCGCTGCAAGGTGTAAATGTCGAGCAGGGCCTGCGTGGGGTGCTGGTCTTTGCCGGAGCCGGCATTGACGACGGGGATGGGTCGTTCGGTCGTGGAGAGCAGCCAGGCGATTCGCTCGGCAAAGCCTGCCTCGGGGTGGCGCATGACGATGAGATCGAAATAGGAGCTGAAGGTGCGCACGGTATCTTCGGGCGATTCACCCTTCAGCTCGCTGGAGGTGCTGGTGCCCCGCACTTCGCCAGGTTTGAGGCCGACCATCTCGCAGGCCGAAAAGAAGGAAAGGAAGGTGCGGGTGGAGGGCTGCACGAAGTAGAGCATGGCCCGCTTTTCGGCGAGCAGCCCTTGCAGATAGAGGAGGCCGCCGCGCGTCTTGGCAATGCGGCGGGTCATGGTGGCCAGTGTGATGATCCGGTTGAGAAACTCGCGGTCGAACTGCTGCGAAAAGAGGATGTGGTAAGGATGGCCGCCGCTGGTCAGCATCGGCGCCTTTTCTGCAGGGCGCAGAGCTTGGAATTCGTTCCAGCTTATATCTTTCAGGCTATTTCCTCTGAACATCACGGCCATGACCGGCGCCTCCTTTCCACTGGGATGGGATGGCATCAAGATAACGACGTTCCCCAACTTCATGGAAGGGGAATCGCCTTACGGCGACCCTACGAACGACCCCGAAACCCAGGAATTCGTGGATACAACCGTTCGTAACGCGCCCGTAAGGGCGTTAGATTCCCAGTGCCATTCCCAACGGCCACAATGGATACAGTATCCTGAGCAGAATGACACGAAAATATGGACAACCCCGCTGCCCTTGCCGCCACCGGGGAGGCTATCCCCAGTCAAAGGAAAAAGGTTTCGGATTGAATGGGAATATGCCAGCATACGAAAAATGAGACTAATTAGAATAGACGAGCATTTCGCCCGCTCTCGGCAAAGGCATGCGTCCCAATCGCTCGCGCTCTGCCAGTGCAGACAGGTTTCCGGCCAGCCCGTCACGTCCTGTCGCATTCTGGCTACCTATGCCAGGGGCCTTGGCATCGTTTCCTGTGTATTCGGGGTTTGGCTCCTGCTGATTTCGGCGTGTGCAGGAGATACAGTGGGCCTCCTCTATGCCCTTGACGACGATCTACGGGCGCTTCAGCAGCACCCACAGGTTCAAGTGATCCACCCGCCTGTCGCCGTCGGATCCAGAACCATTTATCGACTAGCGGCGGGGCCCCATACAATCTATGCAACGAAGATGGGCTCCAGCAACGTGGAAGCGTCGATGGCGGCGAAAGGACTGTTGACCCGTTTCCGCTGTGACTGGGCGGTGTCTATCGGTCCGGCTGGGGCACTGGATCCCGAACTTGAGGTCGGCGAGTGGATTCGAATCGAAAACGTCATCGCATGGCAGAGTGGAACGATGGACGCCACGGGTTTTCAACTGAGTGCTCGGACAAAATGGTCTCTCCCTTGGAACCTGCTCCCAAATCCAGATCCTTTGTCCGACCCCTCTGCTGGCTATTCTTTGGCCTCCGGGGAAGCCTTCATCGCTTCAACAACCGAGCGCGCCCGGATCCGCGACTTTACCGAATCCGCTGCCGTGGACATGAACACTTTCGGAATTGCAATGGTATGCGCTGACAATCGCGTTCCCCTTTTCGTTTGGCGTATCATCAGCGATTTGGCCGACGAGAATGCCTCAGCCGATTTCCGCGAGTTCATTCATTCCTACGCTGGGACCGGGGGCGCGATGATTGCAGAGTGGGTACTCAACCTGCCTCCAAATCCGGACTCCCCCGAAAGCTACCCCGCCATACGCGATTTCCTGGACGCGCAGGAAGATGTTCTGGAGAATTCAGCCTACGGCCTCCCTGCTGCCCCTTTTCATCCGGTATTAGAGGCTGCTGAGTGACTTTGCAATAGCCCCGACCGATCTAGAGACTAATAGATCAGGGTGCCGCCAGTCGGCGCAATGGCGTCCACGGCAATGCATTGCGGGCATGATGGCGCCATGATGAAAGATCCGGGTTGTCAGCTACAAAAAACATCAAAAAAAGACTTGCATACGTAGATGACAACCGCTTATGGCCCTACGCAAGTAGGAATGGTATTGGGTTACCCATTTCATCACGGATATACTTCTCATGTCATTTGTCTCCAGAAGGGATTTCCTGAAGCTGACAAGCTCCGCAGCAATGCTGCTCCCTCTACTCGACGTTCCCCTGCCCTGGGCGGAAAGCCATGACGCCCATCGTGTCGTTCGAGTTCGTCAATCCAAGCGCGACTACACCTGCCCAAAGACCTCCCAGCCGTTGAAATCCCTGAAGTTTCGGAGTGCTGCGGATGCGATCCGGGCATGCGCCGGTCGCCGGGCTCATATGGAAGTATTTTGGGAATGAATTCATACCAAATGTTTTTGTCGGTACATGCGCCTGAATACGGGTTGCGCGCTCCGCGCGTGCAACCCCAGATACCGACATTGGCCGGGAGTGCGTTATCTCCTTAGGATGTGAGCAGCGGCTCCCGGCCTTCTATTTTATTGTTGCGAACCGCCAGGACAACTACCATGAGAAGCAAGGAGCGCGAAGCTCGGCGCCGAAAGCGCCCACATAGGGTGCCACAAGACAGGGATCCCTTGTCGGCGGAGCTACGCCAGGTTGGCGAAATGATCAGATCGGGCTCCCACGACAGGGCGCTCAGTCTGTGCAACGACCTGCTCTCCCGCGGTGTCCTCCCGGCGGAGCAGAGGTGGCAAGCGATGGCGCTGGTCGCGGA
>SLOV01000102.1 GCA_007132345.1 Kiritimatiellia bacterium | reverse complement strand
TGATTCGTGAGCGCGGTCCCATCCAGTACGCCGAGCTCTTCATGTTTTACATGGTCGTGGCGCACATCTTCATGAAGCTGCGTATCGTCAAGGCGCAACTCGGGGTGCTCGCGACCAGCCCGGTCGAGCAGGGTCTGGACCTTGGCCACGACGAAACGGTTTTCGAATTACGCAAAAAGGTGCGTCGGCTGCCCCAGTTTTCCTGGAGCATCCTGCTGAACCGGATTGACCGGGCCTTCGCACTCTGGTTAGGCACGAAAGACGTTTCCCGCGTCTCTACCTGGGCACAGTCCGAGGGGGAACGGGAAGGCGTCAACTCCGACGCCACCTATCTGCGCACCGGCCTGATCGTGGCCTCGATTCCGATCCTTGGATTTATCGGAACGGTGCTCGGTCTGGGTACCGCTATTGCGGGGTTCTCCGACTTCCTCCGGCAGGGCTCGAATCTGGAAATGGCCCAGATCACCGCCTCGCTCCAGGAGGTGACGGGCGGCCTGGGCACGGCCTTCGATACGACCCTCCTCGCGTTGGTGCTCTCGTTGATGGCTCAGTTCCCGCTGGCCTCCGTGCAACGCAAAGAAGAGAACTTGCTGGTGGAGATCGAAAACTACCTCGACGACCACATTGTCTGCCGCTTTCCGCCGCAGGACGTCATGCCGATGGAAATGGAGGCCATCGAGGATGCCATCAATGCTGCGTTCCGGCGGTATATTCCCGATCCGGACCGCTACGATGAGGTGTTCACCCGCGCTATCGAGAAAGCGGGCGTTGTGGTGGAGGAGCGTTTCGCCGGCCTGGCGACGAGTTACGAATCGGCCTTGCAGGACATGGCGAAGCAACTCTCCTCGAATCTGGCCGTCGTTGGCGATACGCTACAATCGTCCGTCACGCAGATGTTCAACGATTTCCGGGGGCAGGACCGCGAAATGATCGAAAATCGGCGCAAACTCTCCGAAGAAGAGGCGGCGCGGATCGGCGGGATGCTTTCAGACCTTCAGGGGCGCGCCAAAGACGTGGTGGACGAGTATCATCGCAGCGCGGAGGCCCTGCAGAGCACGACGCGCGAGGCCGCGCAGCAGTCCATGACGGCGGCCGAGGATCTGGCGAAGCGCATGGGCGACATCTCCCGCATGGCCGCCCAGATCGAGGATCTGCTGCACATCGAGCAGAGCATCGAGAAGAGCCTGACCGGCATTGCCAGCTCCGACGATTTCAAGAAGACCCTGGCCGATCTGCGGCAACACCTCGCGTCAACCGAAGATTTCGTGAGCAAAATGAAGAAGCCCAAGGTCATAACCTTGAGAGAAGAAATCCTCTAACCTGGAGCGTGCATTATGGGTCGGCGAGGAAGAGGCGGTGGAAGCGGCAATCTGACCGCCATGATGGACATCATGACCGCGGCAATCGGGTGCTTGGTGCTTGTGCTGATTTCCTGTCTGATGCTGGTGCTGATCACCAATGTTTCCATCTACTTCGGCGACCCGAATAACATGGCGGTCGGCAGTGGTACTGATGGGGAATGGGGCATGAACCGCTATGTGCAGGTCAATTACGGGGATTACGCCCACTTCCCGCACGGCAATACGATGCTGTCGCCCGACTATATCGACGTCCATCCCGAGCACCTGGTCTTCTACCCAAGTCGGGAAGTCATGAGCATTTACGATATCCGGGAACCGGGCAACGCGTTCCAGCGCCAGCTCGAGAAGTTCACAAATAACGAAGAGTACGGCAAAGAGAACTATATTGTCCTGCTCATTCGGCCTTATACGGCAACCATCGCCAACGAATTGCGCCGTCAGATCCGGCAAGCAGGCATCAGCATCGGTTTTGAACTGATGAAGGCGGACGAGAAAGTCGACTTCCGATCCGCGGCGGAGTGGGAAGCCGAGCAAGCGGCAGAGGCCGCCGCACGTGAGGCGGAGGCGGCAACGCAGGAACCTTGATCCGTGGCGCGCAGAGGCAAAGAGAAGAAGAAGGAGGAATTCAACTCCTTCATCGACATCATGACCTGCCTCGCGGGGATTCTGATCCTCATCATTCTGCTCGTCATCGTACAGATTCAGGAAGTCCGCGTTCTCATTCCGACGCCGATGGAAAGAGTTTCAGACAAGGCGCCCATCTTCATCGAAGCGCGCAACAATATGTTGTACACCATCAACATCGACCGCATTAAGGAACGAATCGAAACAGCAATTGCCGAGCTCACGGAACGTTCCACCGACCCGGATGGCCGGCTCAACCAGCGTGAGTTCCTGCGCCAACTTGGCATGACCCAGGTAGAAGATGAGGGGCATATCGTTGACCTCTCATTCTCACTGATTGGACAATATGCATTGCGCCCTAACCCTGAAATCCTGGGGTACCAACTTCCCGAAATCGCAAAAGAGAGAGATACAGACTGGTTCGGGTCGATTATCCGCGCAATTGATCGGGATCGGGAGATGATCACATTCATTGTGCGCGACGACAGTTTCGATGTCTTCCGCAATGCCCGCGCTCTTGCCTGGATTGCCGACGTTGAGGTGTCGTGGCATCTGGTTCCTTACAACGAGCCGATCAAGTTTGGGCTCAGCGGGGAAACCCCGTTCGCCCAATAACGGCGATTGAACATGGCTTCGCCCGAGTTCGATCCCCGTCGCTATCATTTTGTCTGCACCGAATGTGGGCAATGCTGCCGAGGCGCTGGCGAAGTGCGTTTGACCTCAGACGATATTCGCCGTCTCGCCGCCGCGGAGGGGCTCGAAGAATCGGCCTGGATTCAACTTCGCACACGCCTCTCCTTCCGGCGCGACGGGCTCAGTCTTGTCGACGCGGCCGACGGTGCATGCGTGTACCTGCATGAAGATCGGTGCCGTCTCTATGCGCATCGCCCGGCCCAGTGCCGGCGTTTCCCTTTCGCCGACACGACTCCGTCCGAGTGCCCTGGGCTGCGACCTTTGGCCGCAGCCATTTCCGCGGAATCGCTTGCTGCCCCCGGGCAATTTCCTCTATGATCTTCGCTTGGTGGCAATCATGAAAGAAGAGATCAAATTTCACCGTAGTACCTGCTTTAACAGGCCGGAAGAACCCGTTCCTGGCCATGCCGAGAATTGCTGCCCGTGCCTCTCACGCGCTTGCCAACGCCAAATCCTCCGCTATAGTTTCCGGCGCTATGGGAAAAACGCTTTTCGAGAAGATTTGGGATCGTCACGTCGTCACCGACCTGCCGGGCGGGGATACACTCCTCTACATCGACCGCCACCTGGTCCACGAAGTCACCAGCCCGCAGGCCTTTGAGGGCCTGCGCCTCGCGGGGCGCACCGTGCGCAGGCCAGACCTCACCTTTGCCACCATGGACCATAATGTGCCCACGGATGCGGACCGGCTCAACGTCAAGGACCCGATTTCCAAGGCGCAGATCGAGGCCCTGGAAAGGAACTGTGCCGAGTTCGGCGTAACGCTTTACGGCCTGACCGACACACGGCAGGGCATTGTCCATATCATCGGCCCGGAACTCGGCATTACCGTTCCCGGCCTGACCATGGTCTGTGGAGACTCGCACACCTCCACGCACGGCGCCTTCGGAACGCTCGCCTTCGGGATCGGCACTTCCGAAGTCGAGCATGTCCTCGCCACGCAGACGCTCCGGCAGAAGAAGCCCCGCACCTTCCGGGTGGAATACACCGGCCGCCTTCAGCCCGGCGCCACGTCGAAAGACATGATCCTGAAGTTGATCGGTCTCATCAGCACCGCCGGCGGGACCGGCTATGTGCTGGAGTATTGTGGGGAGGCGGTTCGTGCGCTCTCCATGGAAGCGCGCATGACGATCTGCAACATGAGCATCGAGGCGGGTGCCCGTGCCGGGCTGATTGCCCCGGATGACACTACCTTCGAGTTCATTGCCCGTGAAGATCGCCCGTTTGCCCCGCATGGCGAGGCCTTCGAAAAGGCCGTTGCCGACTGGCGCGGGCTGCCGTCCGATGCGGATGCCGTCTTTGACCGAACGCTTACGATCGACGCCTCCGAGATCGCGCCCCAGGTGACCTGGGGCACAAATCCCGGCATGGTTGTGGATGTGACCGGGTGCGTTCCCGAGCCGCACGAAGTGCCTGGGCACAGCGCTGGCGACGTGCGGATGGCCCTGGAGTACATGGGGCTGAAGCCCCGTACGCCCATCACCGATATCCCCCTCGACACCGTGTTCCTCGGAAGTTGCACCAATGCGCGCATCGAGGACCTGCGCAATGCCGCGGGCATACTCAAGGACCGCAAGGTAGCCAATGGGGTGCGCCTGATTGTGGTGCCGGGTTCGCAGCAGGTGCGCAAGCAGGCCGAAGCCGAAGGGCTGGATCGCGTCTTCCGGGACGCTGGCGGAGAATGGCGCTTTGCCGGCTGTAGCATGTGCCTCGGCATGAACCCCGATCAATTGAAGCCCGGCGAACGTTGCGCCTCCACCTCGAATAGGAACTTCGAAGGGCGGCAGGGCAAAGGCGGGCGAACCCACCTGGTGAGCCCAGAGATGGCCGCCGCCGCCGCCGTGGAGGGACGCTTCGTCGATATCCGCGCCTGGATGAAGGAGAACGCCTATGCAGCCGTTTCGTAGCCACCGGGGTATCGTGGCCCTGCTCGACCGAGCCAATGTCGATACCGATCAGATCATCCCCAAGCAGTTTCTCAAGTCGATCGCCCGCACCGGCTTCGGCAAGAGCCTCTTCTTCGATTGGCGCTACCTCGAAGATGGCGCATCGCCCAACCCCGAGTTTTCGCTCAACGCGCCTCGCTATGCGGGGGCCAGCGTGCTGGTCACGCGGAACAACTTCGGATGCGGCTCCAGCCGTGAGCATGCGGTGTGGGCCATCAGCCAATACGGCTTCAAGGCCGTCATTGCACCCTGGGAAGACCGGAACGGCGTGCGCGTTCCCGGCTTTGCGGATATCTTCCGCAACAACTCCGTAAAGAACGGTTTGCTCACCATCGAATTGTCGGCAGACGAAGTTCAACAGATCTTTGACTGGACCGAACGCCAGGTTGGGCTGGAAGCCACCATCGATCTCGAAGAGCAGCGTGTCGTCCTGCATCTCGACGAGGCGGAAGAAGCCTTTCCGTTCGAGATCGATCCTGCCGTTAAAGACCATCTCGTTCGTGGCCTCGACGATATTGCCCTCACGCTCGAGCATGCCGACGCAATTGCCGCCTACGAGGCACGATCTTCCTGACATCCCGTCTTCGTTGAACCGTAGCTGCGGAAACCGCAGGATTGCAGCGGCTCAGCGGGA
>SLOV01000297.1 GCA_007132345.1 Kiritimatiellia bacterium | reverse complement strand
CTTGCCTTGCTGGGGATCGTCTTCAAGCTCCTCTTCACCGGGCGGTTTGGTGTCGTTTCCGTGCTGATCTATCTCGGAATGGGCTGGATGAGCATTGTCACGTTGAGGCCCCTCCTGGTGAACCTGCCGATGGGCGGCTTCGCCTGGCTACTCGCGGGCGGCCTTTGCTACACGGGCGGGGTGGCCTTCTATGCGTGGGAGTCCCTGCGGCATCATCATGCCATCTGGCACCTCTTCGTGATGGCCGGCAGCACCTGCCACTTCTTCGCCGTCATGTTCTACGTGCTGCGACCGGGCGCCTGAGCCGCCATTAACGTTAAATCACGGTGGCGGCTCTTTGACCTGATAGGACGTCTTTTCTTGTAGCCGCCCGAGAAACGCGTAGGTGCGGACTTCGCGCAAATCCTCGTGCAGCTCCCGTATGCGCATTTCCATCTGGTCAAAGCGATTGTCAATCCGGTCCAATCGCGACTCGATCTGGTCCAGCCGCGCTTCGATCATGTTCAACCGGTTTTCGAACCCGTCCATTCGCTTCTCGAACCCGTCCATTCGCTTTTCTATGGCGGACATGCGCGCTTCCAGATCGTCCATTCTCTGTTCTATACGACCCAGCCGCGCCTCGATCTGGTCGAAACGCTTATCGATCTGGTCGAAACGCTTATCGATCTGGTCGAATCGCTCGTCATGCCGGTCGAGGCGGCCGATGACAACGTCAAGCTTCGCATCCATCTGCACAAATGATTCGCGCAGCCGCGCCAGCTCGGGCAGCAACGCAGCCTTGATGGTTTCGGTAATATCTGGACTCATGCCACGCCTCCTGAAAACATCCGAACTCTACACCAGTTCGCCCGAATCCGCCACAGGAATTGGCCCGTCACCAGCAATTCTAAGTATGGCCCGGAACGGGTCCTTCGGGCCTGCTGAAGCAGGTACTACGAACGGTTTTCCGCCGCGTTTTCGCCCGTTTGTAGTCCCGCCTTCAGGCGGCAAGGGCCATAATGAGACTGGCTGGCCCGTCACCCGCCTTGCGCCGCCTCTTCGCCAGGGGCCAGACCCACCAGCGCGTCGAACTCGCTGGAAACCGCCGTCTTCTGTGCATACTCCAGGAACTCGCGCTCCTGCGTCTTCGTGTCCGTCGAGGCCAGCTCGCGCGAAATGCGGCTCTCCGCCTTCACCTTCTGGCGCAGTTCCCGCATCGACTGCAACTTCGCGGCCGTCGTGTCTTCCGCAATGCCGGAAATGAGGTCGCCAATCTCTTTCTGTTCGCGCGCCGTAATGATGTCCGCCACGGTTTCCGCCGCTTCCGTTTTGAGACCGTCGATCTCCCGGAGCAACTCCTGTAACTGTGTCTTGTGCTCGGCCACGGTCTTCTGCGATTCCGCAATGCTCTCCTCAAGCTCGGCAATGCGTGCCTGCTTCTCAGTGAGTGTGCTGGAGAAGTCGTTGTACGCACTCAGGCAGCGCTGATACTCCGGATCTTCGCGCACATCGTCAGGGCTCTTCCCCGCTGCGGTCTGTGCTTCCACGATCTCCCGCGCTTTGGCCGCTGCTCCTGCCTTCAAATTCTCGAACCGCTCAACCTCCGCGGTGATTTCATTCAGCGACGCGAGCCTGCGCTCCTCCTGAGCCATCAGTGTCGCGACAGCATTCTTGTATTGCTGCAGGCGCTTCACCTTCTCGCGAATGATTTCGTCATACTTTGCCCGCACAGCATGCGGGTTTGTTTCCAGCGCCTCGCGTGCCGCGTCCAGGCGGCCCGTTAATAGATGTCCCAACGCCCGAAACCAGCGACCGACTGCTCCCACAACACTCATCTTCTCTCCTCCTCTACATGATTACAAATCAGGACGAATGATCGGCCGCCCCGCCGGGGGATGCAAGCGCGAACCAGCAATTCTCAGTATGGCCTGGACCGGGGTATTCGGGCCTGCTGAAGCAGGTACTACGAACGGTTTTTCGCCGGTTTTTCGCCCGTTTATAGTCCCGCCTTCAGGCGGCAAGGGCCAAGCTGAGAATCGCTGAGCGCGAACCCCCCTCCCGCTTCGGCCTGTGGCAGCGAAGCGGCCTCGTCGAGTTCCGCCGACTCTTCCTCTTCCCGAATTTTCTGTGGATTGCCCGGATAGACCACCCGAAAGTCCTCGCGCACCCCGATAATCGGCCAACCTTGGCCTTCCGCAACGCGCAGCAGATAGGGTTTCCGGTCGAACATCCCCCGTTCGTCGTCGTCGTGATTCAGCACCAGCGCCAGGCTCGGAAGCGGATTCAACGCCGCCAGGCGAAGCATGTCGATGTCGCCGTTGCCGTTTCCAAACGCGAAAATGGGGCGTCGACCGATCCGTTCCAGGATGCGGATCGACTTGCCTTCTCTCAGATTGTAGGGCTCGAACCATTCCTGCCGGCGCACGGAACGGATCTTGCCATCCCGGCGCTCGATGTCGAAGGCCACGGCGGATCCGATGACCCGCTGCGGTGGAATCCCCAGCATCGGTTCACCGATCGCCCGCACAAACTCCTGCATGGAGGCCGATACAACATAAACTTCGAACTGATGCTGTTCCAGGTAGCGCACCAGTTCCACCATCGGCACATAGACCATTTCGCGGTGCAGCAGTCCGAAGACCGGATGACGCTCGCTGTTGATATATTCAAGGATGAACGCGTGCATTTCCTCGTGGGAGAGCCCGGCAAAGGCCTCCAGATGCACGTCCCGGAAATTGCGGCGCAGGAAGGTTGCGTCCTCTTCAATCAATGCGCGATAGACCGGCCGCTCCGCCAGCGAAGGGTCCGCGGCCAGGCGCTCGCGCAGCATGGCGTGCGAGAGAAGCGTTGTCAGGTAGTTGGGGCGCTCGCAGATCAGCGTCCCGTCGAGATCGAAAACCGCAATACGCTCCGCCGGTTCCACAAAATCTGGGCCGGGCTGTGTCACGCGCGCAACGAAGTCGAGGACCAGCGCCCGGTTTGGCGTGTCGTTCCAGTTGGGCAATGGATCACCCAATTCCTCGCCCCAAACCGGTGCGCCAGTAAGCAGCAGCGCGATCGAGAGTTTGCAAACACCGAGAAGACGAAAAGTTGCACGCATAAGATCTCCTGTTCTTAGTCTGGTACCAACACCATGTTGTCGATGAGCCTTGCCCTGCTGAAGCGAACCGCAATGGCGGCCAACGCGGGCACTTCAATTCGCCGCACGGGTTGCAGGGTGGCATCGTCTACGATTTCCGCGTAGTCCAATTCGGCATGTGGGGCTTCCGAGATACGGTTCATCATCAGCCCCTTCAGCGTCTCCACATGCTGCTCTCCGCCACGAAAGGCCGCTTGCGCGCTCTCCAAGGCCTGGTGAAGACACACCGCTTCGGCCCGCTCCTCCGAGCTCAGATAGCGATTCCGTGAACTGATCGCAAGTCCGTCCGCCTCGCGCACGATCGGGCCGCGAAGGATCTGCACGGGAATGTCGAGGTCGCGCACCATCCGCTCGATTAAACGCAATTGCTGCGCATCCTTCTCCCCGAACACAGCCACATCCGGCTGCACGATATTGAATAGTTTCGCCACCACGGTGAGCACGCCCCGAAAATGGCCGGGTCGCGAAGCACCGCAGAGCACCTGATCGAGCGACTCGGGCGTGACATAAGTCGAATGGTCCGGGGCATACATGCGGGCGGCGTCTGGAGCAAAGAGCAACGAAACCCCTTCCGCTTCACAGGCCGCCAGGTCCTGTTCCATGGTGCGTGGATAAGCCGAGAAGTCCTCGGTCGGCCCGAATTGCGTCGGATTCACAAAGAGGCTCACCACGACGGCATCGGCCGCCTCGCGCGCCAGGCGGATCAGTGAAAGATGCCCCTCGTGCAGCGCGCCCATGGTGGGCACCAGGGCAACGGACCGGCCATCTGCCCTCAACTCCCGCAGTGCACTACGCGCTTCATCGATGGTGTACGAAATCCTCATAACCTCAACCTGCCCGGACCCGCAAGATGATATAACAGGTTGCGCCTCCCCGATCCATGGGGAATCGCAGGACGTAAACAGATCCGGCTCAGCGGGTCTGCCGAGGCAGGTACTCCGAACGTGTCTTCGCCGGGTTTTCGCCCGTTTGTAGTCCCGCCTTCAGGCGGCAAGGGCCATGCTGAGAATTGCTGGAACGGAGGTCGCCCCGCTGGACAGACCCTGCATTCGGTGTTACCCCTATGCCCCGAAACAAACATCCAGCGGAGACTTCACAATGACGCGCACCCTTTCCACCATAGCACTCACACTCGCTTTACTCGGCACCGCATCCGTAGCGCAGGCCGCCGATACTTTTCTCACCTTACGTGCCTCCACGCCCCTGATCGCCAGCGCGGGGGGCGGCCTCCGTCTCGGAAGTCCGGATGGCAGCATGCGGCCGACCATTCAGGGCGAAGCCGGCATTGGCGGCGGCCGCATTTCACTCGGGCTCGACAATACCGGCGAAGGCGCCTGGGGCTACGGCGTCAAAGCATCCATTCTCCGCACCTGGATCGAGGCGATCGACGTCGACGAAGATCAGACCTTTCTGGGTGTGGACCTGGACCTGAGCATTCGGCAGCTCTTCTTTTCCCTTGGCGGTTATCGCCGCATCAGCAACGGCGACGACGACTGGATGGTCTCCGCCGGTATCGGGTTCATCTTCTAAGCATTCACTGCCAAACGGTCACATCAACATGCTGGCGCCCCCATTCGAGCGCCCGGCGGTGGGTGCGGAAATAGAGGTCGAGGCGTCGCCCTTGGATGGCTGAACCGCGATCCTCCACGACACCGTAACCGTATCCGGGCACATACATCACGGTCCCGAACGGGAAGAGGGAGGTGTCGGCCGCGATCGTGCCTCGCCGCACCCGTGTTCCCGACGCCGTGATGCCGACCGCTTTCGGTTGCCCCTTGTTCGGGCCATAGGCAATCACCGGCCGCCCGCGCCAGTTCCGTTTCCAGCCGCAGCAATCGCCGCAGTGGCAGTAAGCCGTCACTTCCATGCGCACCGTCTGCGCCGTGCGCCCCGCGACATTCAACCGACGTGGCGGTCGCCGCGGTTGGCAAATCGCGCAACCGGCCACGGGCAGCAGCAGCGCAGCCAGTAACAACAGCCGCACCCCGCTGCGTCGTTTCTTTCGCGGCGGCGACCAAGGCTTGGCCCATTTCGGCGTCGGGTTCATGAACAGACCCTATGCCGCTTTCCCGCACCCCTTCAAGCTGGTTCGGCGGTTTGGCCAAGACCTGGACGACCGGCTCGGGAAGCCGAGCCGCACCGGCACCTG